>JBOFGM010000250.1:0-9149 GCA_051649105.1 Iodobacter sp.
GTAATGTTTGTGCTGGCTGAGCCGTGCGGATGGCGGTGCGGCCTTCAAAGGCGACCTGGGTGGCCTGTGGCAGTTCAAACTGCACTTTAACTTTATTGACCACGCCCACCAGAACCACCCGGCCTTCTTTGGTCAGGGCATCATTGGTTTTGCGGTCATTGCTGCCATCAAACAGCAGACCCTGTTCATCTATGGAAAGTAAGGTGCTGATTGCAAAGGGTTCTCGTTTGCCAGCCGGATAAAGGCAAATAATCTCGCCTTTTTCTAACAGCTGGTTAAGCAGATACTTTACTTCGATGCTGGCGGTGACTAAATAAGGCCCTGGGTCTGAAACAAAGACGGGCTCCAGCGTGGGGGGCTGTTGCATTGTGTAATCAGTAAAAAAATAGGTGATGCACTTTATATCATTGCCCGTGATTTAATCCTAGCTTGCTAAGACGCCGGAACCTAAAGTGCCTTGGCTGATCAGCCATTTCTGCTCAATTTTTTGCAAAAAAACCGGCTAATTCCCCCAATCTGCCACGCTGAGTAAAATTTCCAGCTCTTCCTGGCGCATCCGCTCTTCTTTTTGGCGCTCCGCATCCTTGGGTTTTACATGCAGGCTGATTTGCGTATCGTCATACCAAAAAGAAAGTGAAGGGTAATCCGCCTGCTGCCGGCCATTGGCTGCGGGCAGCAGATCATAGGCAATTTGCTGATTGAGTAAAAAAATTTCTACGGCTTTGGGATCATCCAAAAACAGCTGTAAATTAATATCAGAATTGGGGCCTGCCACACCGGACAGCACCGAGCCGGTCAGGCAGGGCCGGAATTGCGCCAGAATCCGCATGACTTTCAGTGCTTTTTGCCGCAGCTGATTCAGGCTGTTGCCATGGCCGGGCTGATAAATAGCCCGGTAGCTGGCCAGTGCCTCTTCAATTTCCTGGTTAGAAGGCATCATGCGGCCTTCTGTGATTCCCAGTTGTTTGGCGGCCTTTTTCTTGGCCAGTGAAAAATCATGCAAATAATCTTCGGCAATCAGGCGAGCTGCCCGCTCAGCAATCTGAGCGCGCAAAACGGCATATTGGCGGTCGAGAACATGTGGCTTGCTCATGGCGATCCCCGGCGGCGGTTATGCGATCAGTTTGATGCCGGGTTGGTTTATACAGGGATTGGCCCTGCCAAACACAACCCGGATATAACAAGGTCAGTTAAAAGAGGAGCTCTTTAATTTCATCCAGCGGTTGGGCATTGGCTGCTCCGCTCCCTAAGCCTAATTCTGGATTGGTTTGCAGATATTCGCTGAAGAAATACTCGGTATAGCTGCCACGCTCGGTCTGAATGGTTTGTGGCGTGACCCCTTCCGGTACAGGATAGCTCACGTTATCCACGCCCTTCAGCATTTTGCTCATATAGTTAATCCAGATCGGCAGCGCAGCAACCCCGCCGTACTCTCTGGCCCCTAATGAGCGGGGCTGATCAAAGCCCACCCATGAAATGGCAACCAGCCCTGGCTGATAACCGGCAAACCAGGCATCGTTGGCATCGTTGGTGGTCCCGGTTTTACCAGCAAGGTCATTTCTGCCCAGTACATTGGTTTTAGCCCCGGTTCCTTGCGTTGCCACATCGTGCAGCAGGCTGTTCATTACAAATGCATTTCTGGCATCCAGTGTCCGTTTGGCATTTTGCCCTGCCACTTCCGGCTGGGTTTTGGCCAGCACACGGCCGCGGCTGTCTTCAATACGATCCACAAAATAGGAAGGAACCCGGTAGCCCGTATTGGCAAAAACGGCATAGGCTTCGGCCATTTGCAGCGGTGTTACGCTGCCGGCACCCAGTGCCATGGTCAGATAGGCCGGATGCTGTTTAGGATTAAAGCCAAAGCGGGTAATGTGGGCTTGAGCATAGTCGGTGCCGATAGCCTGCAACAACCGGATGGTCACTAAGTTTCTGGAGCGGGTTAAGGCGTTGCGCACGCTCATCATCCCTTCAAACTTACCATCACTGTTTTTAGGCTCCCAGCTCTGTCCGCCAACCTGCGCCGGATCGATCACCAGAGGTGCATCGTTGACCTGTGTGGCCGGAGTCACTCCCCGCTCTAAGGCCGCCGAATAAATAAACGGTTTAAAGCTCGATCCCGGCTGCCGCCATGCCTGAGTCACATGGTTAAAACTGCTGCGGTTAAAGTCAAAGCCACCGGAGAGGGCCCGGATTGCGCCATTTTGTGGATCTAACGCAACAAACGCACCTTCAACCTGAGGAAGTTGAGAAATAGTCCAACCTTTCTCTGTTTGTTTGATTCTTACAATTGCACCGGGGCGGATACGGGTGGCTGGCGTCATCTTTTCAGAAAGCATAGGCCGGGCAAACCGTAAGCCTTCCGCTGTAATATCAATTTGCTCGCTGCCCTTTTTATAGACCCGAACCGATTGCGGGCTGGCGCTCAATACAATGGCAGGCAGCAGATCGCCTGAGTCTTTTGTCTCCGACAGCGCTTCGTCCAGCAGCTCTTCTTTGCCAGGTAACAACACTTCAGGGGCCACAAAGCCTTCCGGCCCGCGGTAGCCGTGGCGGATATCGTAGTCGATCAGACCTTGGCGCAGCGATTGATACGCGGTCTCCTGACTATCACTGCGAAGGGTGGTGTAAACTTTGTACCCTTCCGTGTAAGTAGATTCCTTATAGCGCTCAACCATCATTTGTCGCACCATTTCAGCCACATACTCGGCATGGACGGCATATTCCTGCTGGCCCCGTTTTAAAACAAGGGGAGCGACCCGGGCAATTTCATAGTCGTTGTCGTTAATAAATTTAAGTTCATGCATGCGGCGCAGAACATATTGCTGGCGCAGCTGAGCACGTTTGGGATTAACCACCGGATTGTAGGCAGAAGGCGCTTTGGGCAAGCCGGCCAGCATCGCCATTTCAGCAGGAGTCAGCTCTTTCAGCTCCTTGCCATAGTAGGTTTGTGCGGCGGAGGCAAAACCATAGGCACGCTGTCCCAGATAAATTTGATTAAAATACAGTTCAAGAATTTGATCTTTAGATAAATTATGCTCAATTTTAAATGAGAGTAATGCCTCATTAAATTTGCGGGTAAATGTTTTTTCATTCGACAGATAGAAATTACGCGCTACCTGCATGGTGATGGTACTGGCCCCTGATTTGGATTGCCCGGATGTGATGTTGCCGATCATAGCCCGCAAAACACCCAGGTAATCAATCCCGCCATGCGTATAGAAACGCTCATCTTCTGCGGCCAGAATGGCCTGCTTCATCAGCAGGGGAACCTGGTCAATAGAAGTAAAGGCACGGCGCTCTTCTCCAAATTCACCGATCAGCACATTGTCGCTGGTGTAGATACGGAGCGGAATTTTAGGGCGGTAATCGGTCAGCGCTTCTAAAGAAGGCAGGCGCGGGTAGGTGATGACCAGCGCGAATGCACCAAGGCCTGCGGCAAGAACCATCAGGCTGACCAGGATACCGGCAAAAATAAGTAGAAGGCGTTTGCTCATCGCTAGAATTATAAAGATTAGAAGTGCTGCTAATTTACGCGAATATGCGCAGGATTGTTTGGCATTTATTTTTTCATCGTGATGTTTAAAAAACACTATTGTTAGTAATGATCTTGTATCAACATCGTTATTGATGCTGACCACTTTACAGTGGTAAGTCGCACTGCTACGATCTGAAGCAGATTAGTAACAGTTATTTTTAAGTATTTTATTTATAAAAGGAAAATGAGTTGAATCTCGATTTCCTCAAACCCAAAGCACCTGCGCTGATTGGCGTTGATATCAGCTCCTCTTCCATCAAAATGGTCGAGCTGAGCTTATCAGGGACCACGTACAGCCTTGATCGCTATGTGATTGAGCTCTTGCCTAAAGATGCCGTAACCGATGGTAATATCGCCAATATGGATGTGGTGGTAGAAGCGGTGCGGCGCGCATGGCGTCAAATGGGCTCTAAAATTAAAAACGTGGCTGTCGCGCTGCCTCCTGCCGCTGTGATCACAAAGAAAATTCTGGTGCCATCCGGTCTGACCGAGCGCGAGCTTGAGATGCAGGTGGAAACCGAGGCAAATCAGTACATTCCCTTCTCTTTAGAAGAAGTGAATCTTGATTTCCAGGTTCTGGGTGTCTCTCCGATTGCTCCGGATGAAGAAGAAGTCCTGATTGCTGCGGCAAAAAAAGAAAAAGTCGATGAGCGGGTCGCCGTGATTGAAGCGGCGGGACTGCGTGCCGTGGTGCTGGATGTTGAGTCTTATGCCACCCAGGCCGCCTTTGAGCTGATGCAGCCTCAGTTGCCTAATAATGGCGTTAATCAGATTGTGGCGGTGGTGGATATCGGTGCGACGGCCATGCATATGAATATCTTTAAAGATGGCCAGTCTATCTACAGCCGCGATCAGGCCTATGCCGGAAATCAGCTGACGCAGGAAATTCAGCGCAAATTTAATATGTCCAGCGATGAAGCCGAGCAGGCGAAAAAGCATGGTGGCCTGCCGGAAAACTATGAGCCGGAAGTGTTACAGCCATTTATTGATACGCTGGCTTTAGAAATTTCACGTTCATTGCAGTTTTTCTATACGTCCAGTAACTACAACTCGGTTGACCATATTTTGCTGGCCGGTGGCTGTAGCGCCATTTATGGTCTGGACGACGCCGTTTCCAGCCGTACCAATGTCAGCAGCGCGATGCGCGCCAATCCTTTTCAGGGAATGGCAACCGGTAAGGTCCGTGGTAAGCAGGTGCAGGTGGATGCTCCCTCGCTGCTGATTGCTTGCGGGCTGGCAATGAGGAGATTTGACCCGTCATGATCCGGATTAATCTGCTCCCGCACCGTGAGCAAAAACGTGCAGCGCGCCAAAGCCGCTACCTGATCCTATTGGGAATGACCAGTCTGGCTGCCATTGCCGTGGTGGTGACTGGCTACTTGTTTTATGCGGCCCGTATTGAAACACAGGCCAAGCGAAATGAATTTTTAACCAGTGAAAATATTAAATTAGACCGTGAAATTTCTGAAATTGAGAAATTAAAGGCAGAAAAGCAATCCCTGTTAGATCGCAAAAAAATTGTTGAGCGCCTGCAATCAGGCCGTTCAGAGGCGGTTCTGGCGATGGATCAGCTGGTGCGGCAAACACCGGAAGGGATTTATTTAAGAGAAGCCCGTGCAAATAATGATCAGCTCACTTTAATTGGCTATGCTCAGTCGAATGCCCGTGTTTCTACTTTAATGCGCAATCTGAATGATTCTGAAATTTTTGAGCAACCCGTGCTGATTGAAGTGAAAGCCGTACAGGTTGGCAATCAAAAACTGTCGGAATTTATGCTGACGATTAAAATCACCCGTACCGCAGATGAAGCAAGTACCGCTTCAGCTCCTGCCCAGCGTAAACACCAGGGTAATTAAGATGACGCTTGATGAATTACGTAATCTGGACCCCAAGGATGTGGGTAACTGGCCCATGGCGGCACAAATCGGCCTGATTGTGCTGGTTTTTGTGCTGCTGACCTCCGGCGGCTATTTTTATATCTGGGGCAGCCAGATGGAAGAGCTGGAAACCGGCCGCGCCAAAGAAGAGCAGTTAAAGAAAGATTTTATTGAAAAGAAAAGCAAAGCCATTAATCTGGATGCTTATCGCCTGCAATTGCAGGAAATTCAACAGTCTTTTGGTGCTCTGCTGCGGCAGTTACCGAATAAATCAGAAATGGAATCACTGCTCACCGAAATTAATCAGGCAGGGGTGGGGCGTGGTCTGTTTTTTGAATTATTTAAACCGGGTCAGGAAGTAAAAACGGCGGAGTTTGCTGAGCTGCCTATCGATATTCGTATCTCGGGTAACTATCACGATTTAGCGGCTTTTGTCAGCGATGTGGCCCAGCTTTCGCGGATTGTGACTTTAAGCAATTTACAGCTGGTTGCGGGTAAGGATCCTGAGGTCTTATCGATGCAGGCGGTTGCAAAAACTTATCGCTCACTGGATGAGGCCGAACTGCAGGCGCTGCATCAGGCAGCACTCGACGCGAAGAAGAAACAGAAATGAAAATCCGGCCCAGCTCAATATCCCTTAAGCCCGGTCTGCTGATCGCTTGTGCTGCTTTAGCTTTAACCGGATGTTTCGGTGAAGAAAACAGCGATTTGAAAGACTGGATGAAAGAAAGCAGTGAAGGTTTGCGCGGCAAGGTGGAAGCCTTGCCGGAGGCCAAGCCTTATATCTCCTTTGAATACAAAGCTTTTGATTTAACTGATCCGTTTCGTGCTTCAAAAATGGAAATGGCCAAAAAGAATTCGGGCAGCGGTCTTGCCCCCAATACCAATCGCGCTAAAGAAATTCTGGAAAACTATGATCTGGAAAAACTGCGGATGGTGGGGACCCTGACTAAGGGAAAAGTCGTTCAGGCTTTAATTCATGCGCCTGACGGTAATCTATACCGGGTTAAAATTGGCAGTTATATGGGACAAAACTTTGGCATGGTGACTGCAGTGACTGAGACCGAAGTTCAATTAAAAGAAATCGTTGAGGATAGCGGTGGCGACTGGGTTGAACACGCCACGAGTTTATCCCTTGATGAAGCGGAGCAGAAAAAATGAAAATATTCAAAGTCATTATGCCGGCGATTTTATGTTTAGCCAGCTTTGCTGCTTCTGCTGCCAGCAGTATTACTGCGGTTGATATCAGTAATGTATCGGCAGATAAGCAGATTATCCGCTTAAGCTTTGCCGGTGGCGTGCCGGTGCCCACCAGCTTTTCCGTGAATACCCCGCCGCGGGTGGCATTTGATTTTGCGGATACCAGCAATGCCGCCGGGAAAAGCTCTATTCAGGTTAATGGTGCCGCGCTGCGGCTGATCAGCCTGGCAGAAGGTTCCGGCCGTACCCGTGTGGTGCTGAACTTACAAAAACAGGCCGCTTATCAGACTAAAACAGAAGGCAATGATTTCTTTATTACGGTCGATGGCACCAGCAGTGCGGTGACCGCACAGGCTCGTAATACCCACTTCCCTGAAAGTAAGCCCGCTGAAGCCAGCAGCAAGGTGAAGCGTGACAGTATTGATAATATTGATTTTCGCCGGGGTAAAGATGGCGAAGGCAAGGTGGTGATTGATCTTTCCAGCCCGAATGTAGGTATTGATATCCGCCAGCAGGGTAAAAATCTGCTGATTGATTTTAATAAAGCCGCGCTGCCTAAAAAATTAGAGCGCCGGATGGATGTCAGTGATTTTGGTACGCCTATTCAAAAAGTGGATTCGTATAGTCAGGGTGAAACCACCAAAATGATTATCGAGCCCAAGGGCAATTGGGAATACTCGGCCTATCAGACAGAAAACCGCTTTATTGTTGAAGTTCGCGAAGTGAATGATGAGCGCAATAAGCTGGCAGGGATTAAACCGGCCTTTAAGGGCGAGAAACTATCGCTGAATTTCCAGAATGTGGAAATTCGCACCGTGCTGCAGGTGATTGCTGAATTTACCGGCTTGAATATTATTACCAGCGATACCGTCACAGGTAATTTAACGCTGCGTTTAAAAGATGTGCCGTGGGATCAGGCGCTGGATATGATTTTACAGGCCAAGGGTCTGGATCAGCGTAAAAATGGCAGCGTATTATGGGTTGCCCCGCGTGAAGAATTAGCCAGCAAAGAGAAGCAAGAGCTGGAAGCGCGTAAGCAAATTGATGAGCTGGAGCCTACCCGCACCGAATCATTCCAGCTGCGCTATCAAAAGGCAGAAGATCTGAAAAAGATGCTGACCGATGATAAGCAACAAATGCTGTCTAAACGCGGCAGTATTGTGATCGATGCCCGGACAAACACCCTGTTTGTGCAGGATATTTCTGCCAAGCTGGAACAAGTGCGCTCGGTGATTGGTAAGATTGATGTGGCAGTTCGTCAGGTGCAGATTGAAGCGCGGATTGTGGAAGCCAACGATGGTTTCAGTCGTGAGCTGGGGGTTAAGCTGGGCTGGGGTTCCAAGGGCCATATTGGTAATACTGATTTAGGCCTGGGCAGTACTTTAACGGACGCCGGCAAGGGGATTAATGTGTTGCCTGCCGGAACGACAACGGGCTCCACGACTAACCCTGTTTTATCGCTGGGTAATAACGTGAATATGCCAGCGATTGGCTCGGGTGTGGGCGCGCCGGGTACTTTTGCACTGATCGCGGCGAATGCCAATTGGTTGCTGGGTCTGGAAATCAGTGCGCTGGCGGCAGACAATAAGGGCAAGATCGTTTCCAGCCCGCGTCTGGTGACGGCGGATCAGGTTGAAGCTTCCATTGAAAGTGGTGAAGAAATTCCTTATCAGGAAAGTTCACAAAATGGGGCAACCACGATTTCCTTTAAGAAAGCCACTTTGTCATTAAAAGTCACGCCGCAGATCACGCCGGATGGCAATGTGATTATGAAATTGAATGTGACTAAAGACAGCCGTGGTGCCGTGACCGCGGGTATTCCTTCGATTAATACCAAGCAAATTAACACCACGGTATTGGTAGAAAACGGCGGTACTGTAGTGATCGGCGGGATTTACACCATGGAAGCCGGATCCGATGTCACCAAGGTTCCTTTACTTGGCGATATTCCTTACCTGGGGCATTTATTTAAAAACACCCTTGAAAAAGATATCCGCCGTGAGCTGTTGATCTTTATTTCACCAAAAGTGATCCAGTCTGACCTGTCATTACGTTAATTCTTTAAATATTCAGGCAAAGAACAGGGGGCGCAAATCGCGCCCCTTGCTACTTTCCGCTACAATGCTTGGCATGAAACTGCCAGGCAATTTTTTTCTGGTCGGCATGATGGGTGCCGGCAAAACCACCGTCGGACGAGCGCTTGCTAAAGTCAGCGGTAAGGTTTTCTATGATACGGATCACGAGATTGAATCTCGTACCGGAGCGAAGATTCCAATCATCTTTGAAGTTGAAGGTGAGGCCGGTTTTCGCCGTCGCGAAGTCGCGATGATCGCTGAGCTGGGCGCACAAAAGAATATTGTGCTGGCCACCGGCGGCGGTGCGGTGCTTAATCCCGCCAATCGTGCTGTCTTGCGGCGCGAAGGATTTGTGATCTATCTGCGCGCCAGCGTTGATGAGTTATATTTGCGGACCTGCCACGATAAAAACCGGCCGCTGCTGCAAACCGCTAATCCCAAAGAGCGTTTGCGCGAGTTCTA
>JBOFGM010000251.1:0-2302 GCA_051649105.1 Iodobacter sp.
CATGCAGCCTTGCAATCAAAAGATTGTCCGGCAGCATTCTGAAATGAGAAACGCCATCTTTGGGATAGGTTACACGGGAAGGCTGGTTAATCACGGGTACGCCGCTCCAGCAGAGCCGCACGATAATATCGATATCAAAGTCCATTCTTTTGCCGACAGGGTGGCTCTGTATCAGGGCAAGGGTAGCGGCCAGCGGGTAAATCCGAAAACCGCACATGGCATCGGTAATGGCAAAGGACAGGGTGTTGAGCCACACCAGAATATGGGTTGCATAACGGCCATAGAGCCGCACTTTGGGCACGCTGGCATCAAAAACCGGGCAGCCGCAAATAACGGCACAGATATTTTGCCGGGCCAGTGCCACAAAGGCGGGGATATCCGCCGTATTATGCTGACCATCGGCGTCAATCTGCAGCGCGTGGCTGTAACCATCGGCCTGTGCTTTATGCAGGCCAGCCAGCATGGCTGCACCTTTGCCCTGATTACTGGCCAGCCGGACCAGCGTGGCACCGTCTTGCTCCAGCTGATCCAGCACCGCCTTGCAGCTGGCATCGCTGCCGTCATCGACCAAAATACAAGGTAACTGGTGTCGATGAACGGCCTGAACCACGGCAGTAATGGCTTTCCCATGGTTATAAACCGGGATAACAACGCAAATTTTCATGCTTGGGCTCCAAGTACAATCCGGCCGCTGGCATGGCGGCCCCGCGGAGAGGAAAAATCAAATCCCAGCAGGGATTCTCCGGCTTTTTCGGTTATTTTAAGGCTGAGCTGCACCTGATGCCCCGGCAGGATCACTTGCTGAAACTTGATGTTTTCCAGCCGTAAAAAACAGCTGGGTAACTGAAACAGCTCGCGCGCAAGGCGCAGCGCCCAGTCAATCTGTGCCACGCCTGGTAAAACGGGGCTGCCGGCAAAATGGCCGTTAAAAAAGGGGGAGCCGGCATTTACTTCAATGGCAAACAGCGCACTGCCCGGGCCGTGTTCCAGAAGCCTTGCCTCTGGCCGGCGCGCATCAAACAGCGTCAGCAGTGCCGCTTCCGTGGTTTTACCCTGCATATTGGCGGGCAAGGCCTGGATATACCGAAAGCGCCGGGGTAACACGCCGGCTTCAAACTGCAGTGCCAAAGCCTCTTTTAAGGTCTGATTCAGGGCCTGCTTTCCCTGGGTATCTAAAATCTGCCAGCCAGCCGAAGCAGGAACCGCAATCAGCGCCAGTGTAAGCCGTGCGCCGGGTAAGGCCAGCAGTCTGGCTTCACTCAGCAGCCCTGTGGCCAGCAGCGTTTGCTCTGCCGCCGTCAGCGACAGGCGTTTTTCTTCAATTTTAATAATCCGGTCCGCTCTGCCCAGTAATTCAAACCCATCGGCACGCAGCTCAATCCGGTCGCTGCCCGCCTGCCATTCACCATCGCTCAGATGAGGGGAGCGCAGGAGCATCATTTCATTTTCAATTTTGATTTCTACTCCCGGCAGGGCTTGCCAGGAGGTTTGCCGGGTTTGATGACGCTGCCGCCAGGCCACACCACCTGTCTCCGAGCTGCCATAGACTTCTACCGGAGCCTGACCCAGCAGGGTGCGGCAGTCAGGCAGGGCCTCATCGGGCAGCGGGCCGCCGGACGAAAACAGCAGCTGCAGATGTGCCGCGCCGGACCAGTCAAGGCCGGCGGGCAGTCGTTTTAAATGGGCCGGGCTGGAAATCAGCAGCGCGTTCGGGGTTTGGCGCAAGGCGGATGCGATATCTTCGGGGTAAATCAGCCGGGCGGAGGCAAAAGGCAAGCCTGCAGACAATGGCCAGAGAATACGAAATAACAGGCCATAGATATGCTGATGCGAAACGGTAGCAAGAGTGGTGGCTCGCTCTGCCTGAACGCCAAAGCAAGTATGCAGGGCGGTTACTTCACTAAACAGCTGCGACAGTTTTTTGGTGATGGCACCGGGCTCGCCGCCGGAGCCCGAGGTATATACCACCAGCTGGATCGCATCCGGGTTCAGAGGCTGCCAGTCTGGCAAGGCGCTGTACGCCGGGGTAAGCGGATGAAAAGCAGCGGGCAGATCACCGGCAAAGCCATCGGTTTCAAGGCTTAAACGCTGCAGGGTGGCGGGCAGGGCGTCGCCTGGCAGGTAAACACACTTACCGGCATGCCATGCCCCAAGCAGTGCGGCGGCAAAGGGAATGCTGTGATTAAAAAACAAGGCAAATCGCTGCCCCGGGCTGGCTGCAAAGGCGGCTTGCCAGCCTGCCACTTGTAATGAAAAGCCTGCAAAAGAAAGCGGACCATCCGGGCCATCCGCCACGACGAAG
>JBOFGM010000252.1:0-23831 GCA_051649105.1 Iodobacter sp.
TTCCGGAAGATGTCTTATGCACTTATTTGGCATAATATTTTCTTAAATCTTAAATTCCATGCCAAATCAACGCCCCTCCCCGAAAATACAACTCATTAATTTCAATAGAAAATACTTAGATATACGCATCTTTAAGCGGTAGAATCATTTATTCCTTCTCACCAACCCGCCCGAAGCTATGTCGAAAGATTATCTGGAAAGTATTATCAAAGCCCGTGTCTACGACGTGGCTATTGAATCCCCGCTGGAATTTGCCCCTAATCTGTCGCGCCGGATTGGCAATAAAGTCCTGTTTAAACGCGAAGATATGCAGCCGGTTTTCTCTTTTAAAATTCGCGGCGCCTATAACAAGATGGTGCAGCTTTCCCGCGCCGAATTAGAGCGTGGCGTCGTGGCCGCTTCTGCCGGCAATCATGCCCAGGGCGTGGCCATGGCGGCTCAGCATTTAAAATGCCGCGCCACCATTGTGATGCCGACGACGGCCCCACGAATTAAAGTCGATGCCGTCACCCGCCGTGGTGCAGAAGCCGTTTTAATCGGTGATTCTTACTCTGATTGCTATGAGCACGCATTAAATCTGGCCGAACAAACCGGCGCTACCCTGGTTCATCCCTTTGATGACCCCGATGTGATTGCCGGCCAGGGCACCGTGGCCATGGAAATTCTGCGTCAGTATCCCGACACCATTGATGCCATTTTTATTCCCGTTGGCGGTGGCGGCCTTCTGGCCGGTATGGCGGCTTATATCAAGCGTCTGCGCCCGGAAATTAAAATTATTGGTGTTGAGCCGACCGATGCCAACGCCATGTATCTCAGCTTAAATCTGGATGAGCGGATTACCCTGCCGCAGGTCGGGATTTTTGCCGATGGCGTGGCGGTAAAGCAAGTGGGCGAAGAAACCTTCCGTCTGTGCCGCGAATATGTGGATGATGTGATTCTGGTGGATACCGATGCCATGTGCGCGGCCATTAAAGATGTATTTGAAGATAACCGCTCTATTCTGGAGCCGGCCGGTGCACTGGCCATTGCCGGGCTGAAAGCCTGGGCGGCCAGAGAAGGCAAGCAAGATGCCACCCTGATTGCCGTGGCCTCCGGCGCCAATATGAATTTTGACCGTCTGCGCTATATTGCCGAACAGGCGGAAATGGGTGAGCAGCGCGAAGCCATTGTGGCGGTAACCATTCCAGAGCAGCCAGGCGCTTTCCGGGCCTTCTGTAAACTGATTGGCGCACGCAATATCACGGAATTTAACTATCGCTATGCCAGCTCGGCCGAGGCCCATGTTTTTGTGGGTCTGTCGATTCAAAACCGCAGTGAAGTGATTGATCTGATTACCGATCTGGCCGATGCAAAAATCGCTGCCGTTGATCTGACCGATAATGAACTGGCCAAGCTGCATATCCGCCATCTGGTCGGCGGAAAAGCACCGGAAGTGCGCAATGAGCGGCTGCTGCGCTTTGAGTTTCCTGAACGCCCTGGCGCCCTGCTGAATTTCTTAAATGGCATGAATGGCGGCTGGAATATCAGTCTGTTCCATTACCGCAACCACGGTGCGGATTATGGCCGGGTTCTGGTCGGTATTCAGGTGCCTGAGGGCGATGAAGCGGCCTTTAAAGACTTTCTGAGTAAACTGGGCTACAGCTTCTGGGAAGAAAGCAATAACCCGGCTTATGCGCTGTTTTTAGGTGCATAAAAAAAAGCCGCCACAATGTGGCGGCTTTTTTTAAACCCAAGGCAATTACATCAGATTGCGTGCAGCTTCGATCACAATATCCACCGCAGTATGTTCAGCCAGCTTCATGGCTTCAGCATCCGGAATTTCTTGCTGGGTACGGTTCACAATCACGCCTGCAACCATACCGGCACGCCAGCCCTGAGTAGCACACATGGTCAGTAAAGTAGCCGATTCCATTTCGTAATTCATTACGCCCATGGCTTGCCATTCTTTCATCGAACCTTGCAAATTAGCCACTACACGGCCCGAGCAAGTGTCATACCGTTCCTGACCTGGATAAAAGGTATCCGACGAAGCAGTCACACCGATATGCAATGGTTTGCCGGCCTTTTTAGCCGCATTAACCAGTGCTGTGGTGCAATCAAAGTTAGCCACAGCCGGGAAGCTCATTGGTGCAAAGTGCAAGCTGGCACCGTCCATACGAACCGAACCAGTGGTAACCAGTACATCACCCACATTAATGTGCGATTGAATCGCACCGGTGGTGCCTACGCGCAGGAAGGTAGTAATCCCCAGCTGAGCCAGCTCTTCAACCGCAATCGAAGTGGACGGGCCGCCAATACCGGTGGAACAGATAATAATCGGTTTGCCATCCAGCTCGGCCAGATAAGTGGTGAACTCACGGTGGCTGGCCAGCAACTTGGCATTGCTCATTTTTTCAGCAATACGTTGCACACGGGCAGGGTCGCCCGGAACAATCGCTAAAGTTGCACCAGCTAAATCGCTTTTAGCCAGACCCAGATGGAAAACTTCAGATTTAGACATCATGATTCCTTTGCTTAAAATAGGTGTGGATCACAGGAAACCCCTTTTGCATGCGCCGGCTGTTTCCTGCAACTCAAAGTAACTGCAATGATTTACAGAGCAGGGGTATCGTTTGGATCCAGATAAAAGGCACCCGGCAATAAATCACCGGCCGTGGTGATTTCCACGTCATCCTTCATATTGCCCAGAATCACCGGCAATGCAGGTGTACCCAGTTCAATCATGACCTGACGGCAAGCGCCACAAGGTGCGATCGGACCTTCGGTTTCACCGACCACCGCAATGGCAGAAAAATCGCCCGGCCGGTAACCATTGGCAATGGCACTGAACAACACGGTGCGTTCTGCACAATTGCACAGACCATAAGATGCGTTTTCTACATTACAACCATGGAAAACCCGGCCATCTTTGGTAATCAGCGCCGCGCCCACATAAAAACGTGAGTACGGTGCATAGGCTGAGGTGCGGGCAATACGGGCCTGATCCAGTAATTCTTTAGTATTCAGTTCTTCGCGAGCCATGAGATTTACTCCAAAAATGCTTTCCCAACCGGGAAAGAGGAAAGATTGAACCAGTTAGCCAGGCTTTGACCGACATCGGCAAAAGACTCACGAATCCCGATACTGCCGGCCGGCACGCATTTGCCGTAGACCAGCACCGGCACATGTTCACGGGTGTGTTCGGTACCCGGCCAGGTTGGGTCGCAGCCATGATCGGCGGAGATAATCAGAATATCGTCGTCTTTCAGCAGAGCCAGCATTTCCGGCAAGCGCTTATCAAACAGTTCCAGACCACGGGCATAGCCAGCAACATCACGGCGGTGACCAAATTTCTCATCGAAATCGACAAAATTGGTCATCACAATGCTGTTATCCGGCGCTTCGCTGGTGGCTTTCAGAGTGGCATCCCAAAGTGCAGTCAGGCCGCTGGCTTTAATGCCTTTGCTGATCCCGCAATTGGCATAAATATCGGCAATCTTGCCAATAGAGACCACCGTGCCGCCGGCATCAGTCAGCTTTTCTAAAACAGTTTTAGCAGGCGGAGCCACGGCGTAATCATGGCGGTTACCGGTACGTGCATAGGTATCGGCGGTTTCACCATTAAACGGACGGGCAATCACACGGCAAATATTGTATTTAAGGACTTCTTCATGCGCGATGGCACAGAGCTTGTACAGATTTTCTAAACCAAAGCTTTCTTCATGCGCTGCAATCTGAAAGACCGAATCGGCTGAGGTATAAAAAATAGGCTTGCCGGTCGCACGATGTTCATCACCCAGACGGGCAATAATTTCGGTACCCGAAGCATGGCAATTACCCAGCCAGCCTGGCAGGCCGGCACGCTTCACCAGAATATCCAGCAACTCTGGCGGGAATGTATCGGTCTTTTTAGTGAAATAACCCCAGTCAAACAATACCGGCACACCAGCCAGTTCCCAGTGACCCGACGGTGTGTCTTTACCGGAAGAAATTTCATACGCCGCGCCATAGGCCGCGGTTGGCTTAATGGTGGCGGATAAACCGGCCGGCACCTTGCCACTGGCCAGACCACAAGCCAGGCCCATGCCCAGCTCTTCTAAATGAGGAATTTTCAACGGGCCGCTGCGTTCAATATCGGCCTCGCCGTTAAAACAACGCTCAGCAATATGGCCAAGAGTGTTAGAACCTACATCACCAAAACTTTCAGCATCGGGTGCTGCACCTACGCCAAGTGAATCCATAATCAGGAAAATGGCACGCATGGAGCTCTCCGTTTACGCCTGAGACAGACGTTGATAAATAATTGGATGGTCAGCAACAACGGCTGAACCATATTCAAAAGCAGCCTGTATTTCGGCAATCGCTTGCTGAGCCGCGCTTTCTGTTTGCGCATGGACAATGGCAAGCGGCTCGCCTGCCGTCACCTGATGGCCCAGTCCGGTAATCTGTGTCAGTCCGACCGCATAATCGAGTGCATCACCCGGTTTGCGACGGCCACCACCCAGACCCACAACGGCCATTCCAAGGCAACGGGTGTCTATACCCACAATAAAGCCATTTTGTGTGGCTGGCACCGCAACTTTTAGCGCTGCCTGTGGTAAATAGCGATCAGCCTGTTCCATAAAGTCAGCCGGCCCGCCTAATGAAGCCACCATCCGGCCAAACCGCTCTGCCGCACGGCCACTGTCCAGGGCCGCCATCAATTTGCTTTCGGCCTCGGCCACTGAACCCGCCAGCTTACCCAGCACCAGCATTTCGCTGCACAGGGCCATCGTGACCTGATGCAAACGAGCCGGACGGTGTTTACCGGTCAGGTAATCCAGCGCACAGCGCACTTCAATTGCATTGCCGGCACAAGGTGCCAGTGGCTCATTCATATCGGTCAGTAGCGCTGCGGTAGGCAAGCCTGCGCCATTACCCACTTCCACAATGCTTTCTGCCAGCTCTAATGAAGCCGCCAGATTGGGCATAAAGGCCCCACTGCCCACTTTGACATCCATCACCAGCGCATCGAGGCCGGCCGACAGTTTTTTAGACAAAATGGAGCTGGTAATCATGGCCACCGATTCCACCGTCGCCGTCACATCGCGAATCGCATACAGTCGCTTATCGGCAGGAGCGAGATCTCCGGTCTGGCCAATAATCGCCACCCCGGCTTCACGCACGGTTTTGCGGAACAGCTCAATCGAAGGCTCGGTGTTATAGCCCGGAATCGCATCGAATTTATCCAGCGTGCCGCCGGTATGTCCCAGACCGCGGCCGGAAATCATCGGTACAAAGCCACCACAGGCCGCAATCATCGGCCCCAGCAGCAAGGACACCAGATCACCTACCCCGCCGGTGGAATGTTTATCCACCACCGGGCCGGGTAAATCCAGCGAACGCCAGTCCAGAACCTGTCCGGAATCGCGCATCGCCAGTGTCAGCGCCACCCGCTCATCCAGTGTCATCCCTTTAAAGTAGACGGCCATCGCCAGTGCGGCGATCTGTCCTTCAGAAATAGTTTGTTCACTGATTCCGCGAACAAAAAAACGAATCTCATCGCCGCTTAACAGATCACCATTGCGTTTCTTGCGGATAATTTCCTGGGGCAGAAACATATAAACCTCTTATGCGATCAGGCCAGCAGCCTGATAAAGCTGAAACACAGTCTGTACAGACACCGGGGGCCAAAGCCCCCGCGATAATCAGTAAGCCGATTTAGCCGTCGCGCCGGCATCGTGCCCTAAGGTGGTCAGCAAGCTGCCCATCAGGCTGGATGCGCCAAAGCGGAAGGTGGCAGCCTGTGCCCAGTCCGGTCCCATAATGCGATCTGCAATGGCCAGATACTCTGCAGCATCTTCTGCACTGCGCACACCACCGGCGGCTTTAAAACCAACGGCTTTGCCGCTGTCTTTAATCGCCTGAATCATGATCTCTGCCGCTTCCAGAGTGGCATTAACCGGTACTTTACCGGTGGAAGTCTTAATAAAATGGGCACCGGCAGCGATAGAAATTTCGCTGGCCTGACGGATCAGGGCAGGAGTTTTCAGCTCGCCACTTTCAATAATCACTTTCAGAATTTTATCGCCCACAGCGGCACGGCTTTGCGCCACTACATCAAAACCCACTTGTGTGTCGCCGGCCATCAGAGCACGCCATGGAAACACTACATCCACTTCATCCGCACCATTGGCAATGGCAGCAGCCGTTTCAGCCGCAGCAGCAGCCGGTGCCGGCTCGCCAGCCGGGAAGTTAGTCACGGTAGCAACCGGCATATGGGCCAGGCCATTAGCGGCCAAAGCAGCCTTCGCGGTGGGTACAAACCGGGCATAGACACAGAGTGCAGCCGGATGGCCAACCGGTGTTTTAGCAGAAGCGGCCAGCGCTTCAATAGAAGCCACGGTATCGCTGTCATTCAGCGCCGTTAAATCCATCAGATGCAAACCACGTAAGGCAGCGGCACAAAGTTGATTTTGGGTAGTCATTATTGATTTCCTTTAAAAACAGACAAGGTGCACAGCAGGATCACCGCCGGGCACCTTTAAAACAAGGCTTAAGCCATGCTGATAAATAAACCAGCAATCGTTGCACTCATTAAATTAGACAGCGTTGCGGCAGCAACAACACGCAGACCATAACGGCTGACTTCAGAACGACGTTCTGGCGCTACAGAGCCAAAACCACCCGCCAGAATGGCGATTGAAGAGAAATTAGCGAAGCCACATAAGGCAAAGGACAGAATGGCCAGAGTTTTTGCATCCAGAACTTGTAAGCCTGCTGCAGTCACTGAGGCAGCATCTTTAAGGTATGGAGCAAGACCAACAAACGCCACGAACTCATTCAGGATCATTTTTTGACCCAGGAAGTTCCCCGCCAGAGCCGCATGTTCCCATGGCACACCAATTAAATAAGCCAGTGGTGAGAAGACATAACCCAGAATTAATTCCAGATTATATTCAGGATGGCCAAATAAGCCGCCCACACCCGCTACCAGACCATTAACCAGGGCAATCAGACCAATAAAGGCCAGCAACATCGCGCCCACATTCAGTGCAATTTTCAGACCAACGGAAGCACCTGCAGCACCCGCTTCGATCAGATTGGCCGGACGTTCGTCATCAAAAGTCAGATCTTTAATCTCAACCGTGCTTTCTTCTGTGCTTGGGCAAATAATTTTGGCAAATAACAAACCGCCTGGAATCGCCATAAATGAAGCGGCAATCAGATATTCCATGCGCACACCCAGACCGGCATAACCTGCCAGTACTGAACCCGCAATTGCGGCCATACCACTGGACATCACGGCAAATAATTCAGGGCCGCTCATGGTTTTCATAAAGGGTTTAACCACGGCAGGCATTTCGCTCTGACCGAGGAAAATAGTGGTTACGGCTGAAAAGGATTCCAGCTTGCTCACGCCCAGCAGTTTTTGGAAAATCGTTCCCAGAATCGTCACGATCCAGCGCATGATGCCCAGATAGTAAAGAACTGAAATAAACGAAGTCATAAAGATAATCATCGGTAACACACGGAAGGCAAAGACAAATCCGCCGTTGCCAAACACCTCAAACATTTTTTTATCGACCAGACCGCCGAATAAAAAGGAGATGCCATGATTGCCGTATTCCAGCACATGATTAACCGCAGTAGCGACATTCAGTAAAATGTCTTTACCCAGCGGAATAAATAAAACAATAGCACCAATTGAAATCTGGGTTAATAACGCAGCAATAATAATGCGCGGTTTAATTGCTTTACGGTTCATTGAAAGCGCAAAAGCAATCAATAGTAAAATGGCGATGCCTATTAGGCTGCGTCCGACTTCAAACATCTTCGTCTCCTGACTGTGTGTACCGCTTGATATAGCGTGTAATGCGGCTTGTTTTTTAAGTTGATCAAATCAACTCAGCCTGCAATATAGGCCTGGTAAATTTAGCATAAATAAGGTGTTTTACTTACTCTTTATGAAATAACCATATGCTGTGTGTTTAGCTGTTTTATTGAAGGAATTTAGCAGCTGATTTTCAGTAAATCCAGGAATTTATTTAAAACAATCAATGTAAAATTACTGATTCTTCCTTTAGGACTTACTGAGGAATTTTTCAATCTTATAGTGGATTGATATGTAAGAAAGGATGTTTGTTGTTTTAATTGAGACAAATCAAACAAGGCGCAGCCCCTTTGAGACTGCGCCTTATTAGCTGAAGAAATTAATGAATTAAATGAAGGATATAGAAAAATTACAGATAATGGCAAATGATTAACTTAATACGTATATATAACTATCAGCGGTTATTTTTTACCCATTCCAGCCATGGTTTAAACAGCGAAGGAGAACGGGCCGCCACCACAGAACGTTGCCAGACATGATCCTGCCAGTAATTATCATGATGAATGCTGGCAATCTGGCCGCCCGATTCAAGCAAAATCAATACCCCCGCAGCGTAATCCCATAATTTTTGCGAGCCATGCAGCATTAAATCGGTCCGACCAGCGGCAAGCCAGCACCAGTCAATGGTGGACGATCCATAGTTACGCAAACTGCTGAACGGTGCCACGCTGACCACCCGTGCCGGCAGGCGTCCGCCCAGATATTTGGGCTCGACGGCCGCAACCGCCTCACCGAGCGTTTGTGGCACATCCAGACGCAAAGGCAGTGGCTGACCATTCATCCAGGCACCATAGCCGGCAGCGGCCGAATAACACTCATCCAGCGCCGGAATATACACCACACCAATGGTCGGCCGGCCAAGGCGGAATAAGGCGATCGAAACAGAGAAATGCGGCAGCCCGTGCACAAAATTAGTGGTGCCGTCGATCGGATCAACAATCCAGATTCCGTCGGCATGCGCATCCCATAGTGCTTTTTGCTCCGCAACCGTCATTTCTTCGCCCAGCACCGGGCAATTGACCAGTTTAGGGAGTTCTCTCTCCAGGAGTGCCTGCGAGGCCAGATCTGCTTCTGTAAACAGGCTGCCGTCATCTTTACGGCTGGACACAACCCGCTGAAAACGCGGCATGATCTCTTCACGCGCAACACGCCGGGCTAAGGCTGTTAAATCGGCTAACCGCTCAAAATCGCTCACTGTTCTCTCCCCCCTGTTTACGCCTTATTGTAAGGCAGTAAGCTGGCTTTGTTGCATCTGCACATAAAAAAACGTCAGGTAATATTCAGGCGCAACCAGACTGAATAAACCCACCTAAAACAAGCAACAAAAAGCGCATCGGCTACCCAATAAAAAACCGCCCCCCTTATTCAGGAGAGCGGTTTCAGTGGTTTTAATCAGCGTAATTCAGCTGATTAATAAGGCCACTTCCAGTTTTTAACTTCTGGCATATCATCGCCGTGTTCTGCGATGTATTGGCTGTGTTCAACCAATTTATCCGACAGTTTCTGACGAACGTGAGCACCAATTTTTTGCAATGCTGGTACACGGTCAATCACATCAATGGCCAGGTTAAAGCGATCCAGCTTGTTCACTACCACCATATCAAACGGTGTGGAGGTCGAACCTTCTTCGATATAACCACGAGCATGGATATTGCTGTGGCCATTACGACGGTAAGTCAGACGGTGAATCAACCATGGGTAACCGTGGAAGGCAAACATCACTGGCTTGTCTGCTGTAAACAGCGAGTCAAACTCACGATCTGACAGACCGTGTGAATGTTCTTCTTCTGGTTGCAGAGTCATCAGATCGCAAACGTTTACAAAGCGGATTTTCAGATCCGGGAAGTGTTGACGCAGCAAATCAGTTGCAGCCAATGCTTCCATAGTCGGAACTTCACCTGCGCAAGCCATAACTACATCTGGCTCGCCGCCTTGATCATTCGATGCCCAGTCCCAAATGCCTAAGCCCTTGGTGCAATGGGTAATCGCCTGGTCCATAGTCAGGTATTGCAGTGCTGGCTGTTTGCCGGCAACCACAACGTTGACATAGTGACGGCTGCGCAATACATGGTCAGTTACGCTGAGCAGTGTATTTGCATCTGCTGGCAGGTAAACACGGATCACTTCTGCACGCTTGTTGATAACGTGATCCAGGAAACCTGGGTCTTGATGACTGAAACCGTTGTGATCCTGACGCCATACGTGCGAAGTCAGCAGGTAATTCAGCGAAGGCAACGGTTTACGCCAGTTAATCGTACGTGTTGTCTTCAGCCATTTAGCGTGCTGATTGAACATGGAATCGATCACATGGATAAATGCTTCGTAGCAGCTGAAGAAGCCGTGACGACCAGTCAGGTTATACGCTTCCAACCAGCCCTGGCAGGTATGTTCAGACAGAATTTCCATTACACGGCCATCTTGCGCCAGGTAATCATTGTCCTTGTCTTCTTCCAGGTAGTTAGCGAACCAGGTTTTACCTGATACATCAAATACATCGTTCCAACGGTTAGATGCAGTTTCATCCGGCCCGAAGATACGGAAATTCTTTTGCTCTTCGTTTTCGTCCATTACATCGCGCAGGAATTTACCCATGACGCGTGTCGCTTCAGCATTAACGGTACCTGGCTTATCAAATGTCACTGCGTATTTGCGGAAATCCGGCATACGCAAATCTTTTGATTCCTGACCATGCACAACTGGATTAGAACCCATGCGCAATGCGCCTGTTGGTGCTAATTCAGCCAGTTCAGCCTTGAACGAACCGTCTGTGTTAAACAGTTCTTCCGGACGATAGCTCTTCATCCAGTTTTCTAAGTTGTGAACGTTTTCTTCATCGATATCAGAGAACGGCACTTGATGGCTGCGCCAGTAATCTTCAACTTTCTTACCCTTAATTTCTTTAGGACCAGTCCAGCCCTTAGGGGTACGCATCACAATCATTGGGTAGCGTGGACGAACGATTGGCACGCCAGCGTCCATTTCTGCCTGCGCTTTAGCGCGGATCGCATCGAGTTCGGCCATACACAGATCCATGGTCGCAGCCATTGTCTGGTGGATCTCGGTGAACGATTCATTTTTTTCGTTAAAGGTTTCTGTCTTCAGCTCAACAAAGTGTGGCTTGTAACCGTAACCTTCAAATAACTTAGTGATTTCTTCGTGGCTGATACGTGAAAGCAGTGTTGGATTAGCAATTTTGTAGCCATTCAAATGCAAGATTGGCAGTACAAAACCATCGTTCACCGGATGCAGGTATTTATTGGAGTGCCATGATGCAGCCAGCGGGCCGGTTTCAGCTTCGCCATCGCCCACTACAGCAATCACAGTTTGTGTCGGATTATCAAATGCCGCACCGAAAGCATGTGAAAGCGAATAACCCAACTCGCCGCCTTCGTGCATTGAGCCTGGAGTTTCAGGAGCAACGTGTGAAGGAATACCGCGTGGGAAGGAGAATTGCTTAAACAGACGTTGCATACCGGCAGTTGTGCGGTCGATATGCGGATAGAACTCTTCGTAGCTGCCTTCCAGATATGTATTTGCCACTAAACCCGGGCCGCCATGGCCAGGACCAGTGATATAAATCATTGGGCTTTTACGTTGTTTAATAATGCGGTTTGCATGAACATAAATAAAATTCAGACCGGGAGTAGTACCCCAGTGTCCAAGGAGGCGTGGCTTGATGTGTGCAAATTTAAGCGGGTCGGCAAGAAGCGGATTGTCCAACAAATAAATTTGGCCAACTGATAAATAGTTAGCTGCGCGCCAATAGGCATGCATTTTGTCAATTTGTTCAAGAGATAGCTGTTGAGTCACGTAACACCTCGTCTAGGGTTGCTGATCGGGAAATCAATTTATCAGACGCTTAAAATTATATTCGAAGAACAATTATCCAGACCTTCGTCTTTACAAATCGTTCCACTTTAAGCTTGCGTCTGTTTTCATATCACTTAGTACGCTTAATTCTTCATCCACCTGATTCTATCGTTAACGAATCCGGGCGGTACTCCTTGCTTCGTCAGAATCGAATATACACAGCGCTTGCATTAGGACTTCTGACTAAGGTCAATGCTTTACACTTTTATAATAAATAGTTCTCAGAACGAAAATTTTTATCAAATTTGATCTAAAAACCAACATAAACCAAACTAAAAATGCTTAATAATTACATTTTTTGGCTTTTTTACGGCCTGAAGCTGTACCCATAGCTAAACACATCCAGTCTTCGTTGTCGCCTGTTAAAGTAGTAAGCTTCAACTTTTATCAGGGTTTTCACCAATAAAGCCCGGACCGCCAGAATAGCACCTCCCGGCGGTTGCAGAAAAATGAATAAATTGGATTTAACACAACAAAAAAATGGGTGCCTGCTGCGGCACCCATTTTAGTCTGACTGTATTGCGCTTTTAAAACGAATGACTAAAGAAAATAAAAGTCATCAGTACAAATAAAGGCAACAGAATGGCGCATGACCACGCCATATAGCCAAAGAAGCTAGGCATTTTAATACCACGGTCTTCCGCTACGGCTTTCACCATAAAGTTAGGTGCATTGCCGATATAGCTCAATGCGCCCATAAAGACCGAGCCCGCTGAAATAGCCAGCAAAGTAGAAGCCAGCGGCCCCATCATTTGCACAGCATCGCCGTGAGCCAGATTAAAGAACACCAGATAGGTCGGTGCATTATCCAGAAAGGCAGATAACATCCCCGTCATCCAGAAATACATATAATCCACCGGCCCGCCGCTGGCATTTGAAACGGTATTAACCAACGGGGCCAAATGCCCGGCTTCACCCGCACGCAAAATAGCAATAGCCGGAGCCATCACAATAAAGATACCGGCAAACAGCTTGGCCACTTCTAAAATTGGCCCCCAGTTAAAATCATTTCCGGCACGGATTGGCTTTGGCGTAAATTTCAATGAAATCAAAGCAATAACCAGTAATAACAGATCCCGCATCAGATCCTGCAAAGCCAGCTCAGTGCCGGCAATATGCCAGGCAATTCCCGGTTTCCAGACACCCGACATCACCACGCAGGCCACAACGGCAGCAATTAAAAAGAAGTTAAATTTGCCATGAATTTTAATTGGCATATCTTTGGTTTTATCAACCGGTAAAACCCCTTCTTTTTTAAAGTAATAGCTGTCAATAAAGTAAAAAACAGTCAGCAATACAGCAGCCGCAAAAGCCACCAGCGGCAGCATATGGCTGAAGGTCCAGAAAAAGTCCACGCCCTTTAAGAAACCCAGAAATAAAGGCGGATCACCCAGCGGGGTTAAACCACCACCAATATTGGCCACCAGAAAAATAAAGAACACCACCACATGGACATTATGTTTGCGGTTGTCATTGGCTTTAATCAGCGGGCGGATCAGCAGCATGGCAGCCCCCGTGGTTCCCATAATGGAAGCCAGCACCGTGCCTAATGCCAGCAAGCCGGTATTCAGTTTGGGTGAACCATGTAAATTCCCCCACACCAGAATGCCGCCCGAGACGGTATAGAGCGCAAATAAAATCAGAATAAAGGGAATATATTCATCAATCATGGCATGGGCGATCACCCCGGCAGACACAGACGGGCCAAAGACCAGCGTAAAGGGCAGCAAAAAACAAGCAGCCCAAAAAGCGGTGACCTTGCCAAAATGCAAATGCCAGAAATGAGGCGCAAACAGTGGAAATAAAGCGATAGAAAGCAAAATACCCACAAAAGGTAAGGCCCACAGCAGGCTCAGGCTGGCACCGTTAAAATCGGCAGCCAGCGCAAAACCAGGCAATGCGCTTAAAGAGAGTAATAAGATTTTTTTCATCATGTCTTTTGAATAAACTCGATTTTGTAACCATCCGGATCTTCAACAAATGCAATCACCGTGCTGCCGTGTTTCATCGGGCCCGGTTCACGCACCACTTTGCCGCCCTTCTGGCGAACATCTTCACAACAGGCATAAATATCGTCGATCTCAATGGCGATATGGCCATAGGCATTGCCCAAATCATAGGCAGCGGTATCCCAGTTATGCGTCAATTCCAGCACAGTGCCGGTTGCTTCATCTTCATAGCCCAGAAATGCCAGGGTAAAACGGCCTTCAGGAAAATCGTTCCGGCGCAGTAAACGCATGCCCAGCACTTCGGTATAAAACTTTACAGAGAGTTCAAGATTGCCCACACGGAGCATGGTATGCAATAAGCGCATGACGATCATCCATAGCAAGAAAAACTCAAGTTTACCGTGTTTCTATTGGCATTCCGCATTAACGCCATGACATAAATTCACGCTTTTTTTAAGGATGACGGATCTTCGCCCCACTACTATTAGATACTAAAAATTAATCACCACGGGCAAAGCCATACAAATAAATAGCTATTAAAATCAGACACTAAGCAGAAAGAAGGGCCATCAAGTCTAAATTAAATCAGCCAAAGGGTTGACACAAATTCTAATTCCATTAGAATGCGTCCTCTCTGAAGTGTGAGCGGGTCGTTAGCTCAGTTGGTAGAGCAGCGGACTTTTAATCCGTTTGTCGCAGGTTCGAATCCCGCACGACCCACCAATCACACATTATTCTCAGAAGGGTTGTTAGCTCAGCTGGTAGAGCAGCGGACTCTTAATCCGTCGGTCGACAGTTCGAATCTGTCACAACCCACCAAAAATAAGGACCTGGCGCAGACTAAGTCCTTTTTTTTCGTCCAGGCAACTGAACGAAGTTTTACCTGCCGCTGGCGGGGTAAAACAAACCGGTGCAGATTTATTTTTTTGTAATTTCTTTGACAAAAAAAATAAATCCATTACAATGCCCGCTCTCTGTAAGAGAGGGTCGTTAGCTCAGTTGGTAGAGCAGCGGACTTTTAATCCGTTTGTCGCAGGTTCGAATCCCGCACGACCCACCAAGTATTCTGTAAAAAGCCCAGTCTCCGGACTGGGCTTTTTGCTGTGCGCCACATTCGCATGCGCAGCACTTGCCCGGTGAATTTTTACAGAAATTCTCGGTTTGGGTTAAGCTCCATAAGCTTTTGATTATTTTCAGTACGCCATGCAAAATTTTAAACTTATGTTTAAACAAAACGCTGCTGCAGTCGCAATACTTATGCCATAAGGGAAGTAAGAATGCCTGAATTTCTGGGAACTCTTTGTATCGTCTTATTCGTGTTCCTGCTCGTCTCCTTAATCATTATTTATCGTCTGAGGCAGGACGGGCGGCGCTATCAGGCCTTACTCGACAGCATTCCTGATCTGGCCTGGGTAAAAGACAAGCAAAGCCGGTTTGTGATTGTGAATCACGCTTTCCGTAAAATATGGAATATCAACGACCCCCAATGGCTGCTTGGCAAAGATGATTACGCCCTTTCTCCGCCCAATTTAGCTGCCGAGTATCAGGCGGATGATTTACGGGTCATGAAAAATGCCAAAGCAATACACTTTGAACGCAATTTTGAGCATATTCAGGATGGTGCCCGCTGGATGGAGCTGATTAAGGTTCCGGTTCATATGAGCGGACATATTATTGGCACCGCAGGGATTGCCCGTGATATCAGTGAGCGTAAAGCAGCCGAAGCACGTTTATCCTGGCTGGCCCATCATGATCCACTGACCCAGTTAGGCAACCGCGCCTATTTAGCCAGGATTTTGCAGCAAAGAATCGATCTTTCTGCACCATTTTGCCTCTGGCTGATCGATTTAGATCACTTTAAACGGATTAACGATGCGCTGGGACATCGTTGTGGCGATCAGGCCTTAACCCAGATCGCCGGCTGCCTGAGTAAACTGACCAGCGAGGTATTTCGCCTTGGTGGTGATGAATTTGTCTTATTGGAAGATACCCGCCTTGCAGAGCAGGTTGATCAAGCGTTAAACCAGCAATTAAATATCCCGCTACTGATTGAAGGTTTACAGTTTGAACAAGGCTTTACCGCCGGCAAAGTCCATTTCCCGCAAGATGGCGCTACCGCAGAACAATTATTAAAGCATGCCGATGTGGCTCTTTATGAAGGCAAAGCCCTTGGACGCGGCCATATCCGCCACTTTGAAGCCCGTATGGCCACCCAGGCCGTGCGGCAGCTGGAATTGGAACGTGATCTGCGTAAAGCGCTGCAAGAAGGTCAGTTCAGGCTGGTGTTTCAGCCACAGGTGGCTTTGGCCAATCAAGAGCTGATTGGCTTTGAGGCGTTAATTCGCTGGCACCATCCGGAAAGAGGAGAAATCAGTCCCGGAGACTTTATTCCCTTTGCTGAAAAAACCGGCATTATCTGTGCCATTGGCGATTGGGCTTTAAATCAGGCCATTGCTGAAATGCATTCCTGGCAGGCGCAAGGATTAACGCTGGTGCCGGTTTCGGTCAATGTATCGGCGCTACAGCTGGAAATTCCGGCTTTTGCCGCCTCTGTGATTACCAGAATAAATCAGCTGCCTGCCGCAATCCGCGACAATATTGCGCTGGAATTAACCGAATCCACCCTGATGCATGAGCAGGCGCTGGAAAGCGTAAAAGCATTCAGTGCCGCAAAAATCCCATTATTTATGGATGATTTTGGCACGGGCTATTCCAATTTATCGCTGATTTCGCAATTGTCATTATCCAAATTAAAATTCGACCGCAGTTTAATTCAGAATGTGCCCAATAATAATGCCCACCAGAGGGTATGCCGGGCGCTGCTGGATCTGGCCGGTGCTCTGGAGCTGGAAGTGATCGCCGAGGGGGTGGAAACCGCAGAGGAGGCCGCATGGCTGTCTGCACAGGGGGTTTTATATGCACAGGGGTTTTGGTTCAGCCACCCGCTGGAGAACGGGCCGGCCATGGACTGTTTACAGCGTCAGGCAGCTGCCCGGGAATCAGTATCCCCGGGCCAGCCCCCTGCTAAGACTGAATAAACCCGCGAATCTGGGCCAGTAATTCTTCTTCCTGATAAGGTTTACCCAGGAAAGCATTCACGCCCAGTTCAAAAGCATAGTTTTTATGTTTATCTGCGGTACGCGAGGTAATCATAATAATTGGAATATGCCGGGTTCCTTCATTGGCACGCACGTTACGGGTGAATTCAAAACCATCCATCCGCGGCATTTCAATATCCACCAGCATCACATCGGGTTGAATATCTGACAACTGCTGCAGCGCATCCACCCCGTCTTTCGCCGTCATCACCTGGAAGCCTTCACGGGCTAACAGGCGGCCGGTGATTTTACGCACCGTCAGCGAATCATCCACCACCATCACAACCGGCGTGGTTTTTAAGATTTCCGGCGCGATATTCACCTCGGCACCGCGGGTTTCACCACGGGACAACAGGGTCAGCGGATTCATAATCATCACAATATCGCCGTTACCCAGCACCGTGGCACCAGTTACGCCCGGAATACGTGCCAGCTGCGGCCCGATGGTTTTCACCACCACTTCCAGATTGCGTACCAGTTCATCCACATGCAGGGCCATACGGCCGGTACCGCTGCGTAATAACATCACGGTGTTATAACGCTTTTGCTCCGGCACGGTTTGCGCATCGCCCAGCAGCCTTGGGAAATAGGCAAAAGGATATTGGTGATCCATCCATTCCTGATAGCGGTTTTCATAGATCCGCTCTAAGGCTGTCAGCTTAATTTCCTGCACCTGTTCAATCATGCCGGACGGAATAGCATACTGCTGCCCGCCTGCCCTGACCAGCACCACCTGGGTTACGGCCAGAGTCAGCGGTAAATAGATGGTAAAGGTTGTGCCCACACCGGTCTGACTGGTGACATCAATCCGTCCGCCCAGATCACTCAGCTTATTTTTCACCACATCCATGCCAATACCGCGGCCGGATAAGGTAGTCAGCGCGCTGGCGGTGGTGATCCCCGGTTCAAAAATCAAACCGGTCACCAGTTGATCACTGGCATCGGCAGAAATCAGCCCTTTTTCCACGCCCTTGGTGCGCAAACTGTCCAGATTCAGACCCTGACCATCGTCTTTCAGAATCAGAACCAGCTCGTTACCTTCCTGACGCACTTCAACCAGAACTTCACCAAACTCCGACTTACCCAGAGCCAGGCGCTGCTCTGTACTTTCAAGGCCATGGTCAATCGCATTGCGCAGCATATGCTCAAACGGCGACATCATTTGATCCAGCACACCACGATCAATTTCGACGCGGCCGCCGCGCAGCTCCAGATTCACCTTTTTACCGACTTCCTTACCCGTCTGGCGGGTAAGGCGGTAGAGACGATCTGCCAGACTACTGAAGGGCACCATACGTACCCGCATCAGGCTTTGTTGCAGCTCTTTGGTCATCCGGGCCTGCTGAATCAGCGCGCCCGTAGAATCATCATGGTTTTTCAGCAAATTATGCTGAATCGTGGCCACGTCATTCACACTTTCAGCAATAAAGCGGGTTACTTCCTGCAAACGGGTAAAACGGTCAAATTCCAGAGGGTCAAAGTTAGCCTCATCGCCTTCCTGATCCTTGATCTTGGCCTGCATTTGCGATTCGGCCTGAATTTCCAGCTCGCGCAACTGGCTGCGCAGCCGGTTTACGTTTTCTGTTAAATCGAGCAGGGATGATTTCAACGTAATCATTTCTGCTTCAATCCGCGAGCGTGCAATCGACACTTCACCGGCCTGATTCACCAGCTGATCCATCAGCTCGGATTTAACCCGGATGGTGGTACTGGTATCGGCATCGGCCTGCAGAGGAGCCTGAGCCGGCACAAGCAGCTGCACCGGTTTCTTCACCCCCTTCAGTTCATCGGCCAGCGTTTGCAGCAGATCAAAATCGGCATCCAGTGCATCCAGCAATGAAGTGGAATAGTGATGACCGGCGGCCAGTAAACGGCTTTCCATCTGATGGGTCACTTCCCCCATCCGCATAGCGCCCGCCATCCGGGCACTGCCCTTAAAGGTATGCAAGACACGGCTTAAAGACTGGGCTTCTTTTTCATCCAGAGACGAAATACGCAGGCCACGCAATGAAGCACTGATTTGCTGAATCAGCTCATCGGCTTCTTCCATAAATACCGGCAGCAGCTGCTCATCAATATCATCCGTCTGCAGCCCTTCAAACGCCGGCGCATCTTCATGTTTATCCAGCAATTGTTCCAGCGGCGACAGCTCGATATCCAACAGCTCATCGGCCGGCTCATCAATGGCTTCAACAGCAAGTTCTGGCGATACTTCAGGCGCGAGCTCAGTCTCAGCCACGGCTTCTGGCACGGCAGCCGGCTCTTCAGCGAATTCTTCAACCGTTTCTGCGGCGGCTAATTCCGGTAATACTTCAGCGGCAAGCTCAGGCTCGGCCACAGCTTCTGGCACGGCAGCCGGCTCTTCAGCGGGTTCTTCAACCGCTTCTGCATCGGCCACTGCTGGCGAGAATTCAGCTGCAAGCTCAGGCTCGGCAGCCGCTTCAACAACAAATTCAGGCACGGAGGCCGTATCAGTCAGTGCCTCAAACTCATGCAGCTCTGATTCGTGCTCATGGCTGACAGGCAGTTCTTCTTCCAGGAAAATATCAGCTTCATCTGCCAGTACCGGCTCAGCCAGATGATGATCAAGATCGATATCAGTCAGCCCGCTATCAGGCAAGTGATGCTCTTCGGCCTCATCCAGAGAAATTTCAAAAGATTCGCTGCGCAGGTTTTGTAATGCCAGAATTTCAGCCTCGGCAAAACCCGGTGCTTCCAGGGCAAAAATAGAGCCCAGCATGGTGCCGATCCGCTCAACCGCCTGATCAAGCACAGGTTCAGTGCCAATAACCCGCTCACCCAGCTGCTGTACAGCATGCTCCAGGGTATAAGCCAGCTCTCCCAGGCTGCGGAAACCCGCCGTCGAGGCAATGCCGCCCAAAGTATGGGCCGCCAGCAGATAAGCAGAGGGCTCGCTGTCTTTACCCGCCTGCAGAGTATGCAGATATTGGGTGGCTTCATTACAAAACAGGGCAAACAGGGAAGAAGACACCGCCACGGTGCCAATCATTATTTCATCACTGTCATTCTTTTCATCTTCAACCGACAGGCTGATTTGTTCATGCACCGCCGCAGGGGCAGCATCGAGCTGGGCTTTTAAGCGCTCAGCGCTTGCAATCAGATCACTGGCCTCCACCTGGGCCGTTCCGGTACTGAACAGCTCCTCTACCCAGGTCGAAAAGGCCGTATGCGACTGATTCAGCAATTGCAAGAGTTCGGCTGAAGCAGGTCTTTCTACCTGCATCAGCTTATTCATCAGCTGCTCAACCGACCATGCCACCTCGGCCAGATGATTCAGCCCGACCATGCGGCCGCTGCCTTTTAAGGTATGGAAGCTGCGTCTTAAAACAGTTAAAGCATCCCGGTCATGCGGGGAATGCTGGCAAACCAGAAGCTCGGCCGCAATACTGGCCAGCACCTCGGCCGCTTCTTCTAAAAAGACTTCCAGTAATTCGGCATCCGCCGCTGCATCCGAGGCCGGTAAAGGCTTGCCCGGATCCGGCACAGGTTTGGCCGGAACAATCACATCGGCCGCCACGGGCTCTTCTTCCAACAGGCAGGCGGCTTCTTCCGCAACGGCTTCTGCCGGAGTGGAGCCGGATAAACGGTCAATCATTGCGACCAACGAAGCCGGCTCGTCCCGTCCCTGGGCAATACAATCGATGTAGAAACCAAGGCAGGATAAGCCTTCGGCCAACAGCTCCAGCTCATCCTGGGCAGGCAACAGCAATTCACTCTGCATAAACTGCTCAATCTTGCTCTGGCAAAGCTGCAGCAGCTGTGATGCTTGTTTTTTCTCCAGCATGCCAAGCGCGCCCTGAATCTGGCGCAGGCTTGGATCAATTTTCTTCAGTTCGCTGCTTTGGTCGGGATTGCGGAACCAGCCATCCAGCACATCTTCAACCATTTGCAGATTACTGCGCATTTCATGCGCCAGCTGAGCCTGCAGCAGGCGTTCTTGTGCCTGACGTGAAACGGCATCTAAATGGGGTACTTCGCTGTTTAAAGCAGGATTTAACAGGCGCTGGCACATGGCCTCCACCTGTTCCGGAAAATCATCGGCCAGCAGAGGGTAAATCGCCAGACCGTTATCAATCAGCAACAACGCGGTGGCAACCTCTAAGGCCTCACCATCGCCCGGCGCATTGATCCCAAGATGCTTCACCGTCTGCCGCAAGGCATCCCATAAATGAGGCAGGCCAGGAATATCAAGAGGAGCAGAACGCTCAACCATCCGTTCAAAATCGGCTCCAAAAACCGTCAGGCGCTCAGACTGACCCGAGCAGATCCGGCTCCACAGCTCTTTACAGCCGGCCATTTCTTCGCGCAGGCTGCGCGCCAGCAGATTGCGCACCTTGGCTGCAGGTGACATTAAATCCGCTTCACTGGACGGCAACAGGCTTTCCAGCGCAAAGGATTTACGCAGCGCCAAAGCCAGCGGGCTGGTGGTTTCCAGTACTAATAATGCATATAAAATATCGCGGTATAAACGCTCCGCCACCTTGCCCGAGCCTTCACTCAGGCGGTGTAATTGCAGATTGATCCGTAAAACCAGCGCCTTAAAATCAATATCGGCCGAACCATTATGACGGCTTAAACCATCCATAAAGCCTGCCGCAGCCCACCAGAAATGCCGGGCCATCGACGCAGACTGAGTCGCAGCAATTTCTGCCATATTTTTGGCCATTAAAGCCGCTGCCGCCGGATCTTTGCTGATCCAGCTTAAAAGAGCCGCCTCAAAACGCTGACGACGCAAACGGATGAAACCGCTCATATTTTCAGGCGGCAATGTTTTTGCAGGTAAACCCTTAGGCAGATCCAGCTCGGAAAGCTGCGGGAAAAATAATTCAGCTCCGCTGCCAGACGCCTGACGCAAAGCCGCCATTTTTTGAAAAACAGGCAATAAACGCAGCGGCTGATTAAGCGCGCCGGCAGACAACTGCTCCAGATAATGACTGGCTTCAGCAATCGCCCGCTGCAAAATATCCAGCGCTTCCGGAGCCATGGTCTCAGCGGCCAGCGTCTGTTCAATTTCTTCACAAAAGCGGGCTAAACCAGAAAGCTCCACCATTTGCACAGCACCATAGGCCTGGTGCAAAAAGGTCCGGGCATGCTTGAGCAGTGCGGTATCCTGGCTTTCGCTAAACCGAGTCAGCGCTTCTGCTGCTTTTTGTAAAGTTTGCTCGATTTCGCTCTTGACCCAGACCAGAGAGCCCAGATCGAATTCGGTATGCGCGCTCATTTAAAGCCTATTTTCAAGTGACACATTAAAGTAATAACTCATTGCAGCAAGGATAGCGGGCCCATCCGGGCCCCTTGCCACACAAAACTTTACAACTTAAAGCCTGACGCGGAATCTTTCAGTTCCTGAGCCAGAGAAGTCAGCTGGCCCACCGCCGTCGCAGACTGTCGGGTACCGGCCGAGGTTTGCTCAGTAATCGCCAAAATATCGCGCATGGAGGTATTCACCTTACTGGCTAACTGGGTCTGATCTTCCGTTTCATGCGCAATCGACTCAATCAGACGCGCCAGATCGCGGGAAACCTTACCAATTTCCGTCAGCGCCTTACCAGCCGCATCGGACAGTTTTGCCCCTTCAACCACACCCTGGGTCGACACTTCCATCGCCGCTACCGCATCGTGGGTATCGGTCTGAATGGTTTTCACAATCGCACTAATCTGCTTGGTCGCTTCGCCGGAACGCTCCGCCAGCCGCTGCACTTCTTCCGCCACAATCGAGAACCCGCGCCCGGCTTCACCCGCTGCTGCCGCCTGAATCGCCGCATTCAACGCCAAAACGTTGGTCTGTTCGGTAATGTCAGAAATCAATTCCACAATTTCACTAATTTCTTGTGAGCTTTCACCCAGACGTTTAATCCGCTTCGCTGTTTCCTGAATCTGCTCGCGAATTTCACCCATCCCTTTAATCTGATTCTGTACCGCCTCGGCACCCTTCTCGGCCGCCATCAGCGAGGACTGCGCCACATTGGCAGATTCGGCCGCATTACTGGATACGCCGCGAATCGAAGTCACCATCTGCTCAACCGTAGAGTTGGTGTCTTTAATTTCTGTAGATTGTCTTTCTGCCGCAGCCAGCAACTCATCAGAAATACCCTGAGCCTCTTGCGTGGCCGAGGTCACCTGACCGGTTGCCCGGTTAATCTTGGTAATCAGAGAGCGCAGCTCTTCAATGGTGTAGTTAATCGAATCGGCAATCGCGCCCGTCAGATCTTCCGTTACCGAAGCACGCACGGTCAGATCACCATCGGCCAGATCGGCCATTTCATTCAGCAGGCGCAAAATCGCCTCCTGATTCTTTTTATTTTCGCCTTCGGACACCAGACGACGACGAACCGCTTCCTGGTTAAATACCCGTACCAGTAAATAAAGAGCCAGCAAAGCCACCACAATAAATACAATTTGCAGGGCATTACTTAAAAAACCACCTACCCGGTTTTCATAGGTATCTGCTAATTCACTGGTTTCTTTCAGCAGTTTTTCTGAATCATGCACAATACTTTGATTGGCTAAGCGGGAGCTCACCAAAGGCTGCATATTTTTAGAAAACGACGTGACCACCACTTCAAAATCATGGAAGCGGGTACGAATATCATTTAATTTAGCGGCCATTTGCGAGCTGGAAATCGCACGCACTTGCAGTTCCGGGTTTTTACCATCTAAAAAAGCAGCCACAATTTCATTAAATACCGATACGTCTTTACCTAATAAAAACACCACTTCCGGATTAATTAAATCGCCACCCAAAACCGCATTGGCATTTTTAGCCATACGCTGAGAAAGCATCGATAATTGGTGAGCATAATCCAGCTCACGCACCGTTCCGCCGTTTTCACCCAGCATAGCGGTAAATTGCTGAGTATTTTCCAGCAGCAAAGCATCATTACTATTAATTGCCGATACCGACTGCCCCACGGTCACCAGGGCTTTTTCCTGTTTAAGGATGGTGTCTACGGTCGGACGGGTTTTATTAGGCGCAAATGAGCTCTTCCAGGTGGTTTGCACCGAGCCAATCAACTGATCAGGATTGCGCGATAATAAATT
>JBOFGM010000253.1:0-7801 GCA_051649105.1 Iodobacter sp.
TCCCCCTTATTCGTACTGCAGTCCTTCACACAGTTCATCCATCAGGATGCCGTCACGATCTTCTGAATACTCCCAGAAAAAGGCCCCGGCCAGCCCCTGTTGCTTCACAAAGGCCATTTTGTGCGCAATCGATTCTTCATCCTCATAACTGAAAAAGCGCTCGCCCGCCTGCAGCCATGGTGCCTTGGCCGCCTCATCCCAATGACGCACCGCGCCGGCAGGAATCAGCTCATGCACAATCTGGCTGTAGCTGGCGCTGCTATTACTCTTTTCCACTCCGGCTTCCCCCAGACCCGGAGCCAGCAGGCTGCGGCCATAAAAAGCGCAGCCCAGCACCAGTTTGGCGGCAGGCACACCATTGGCCGTAAATAAGGCCACCGACTTAGCGCAGCTGTCGCCCTCCGGATCCGACGGGGTATTAAATAAATTACTATGATGACCGGCGCGTTTGGCCCAGCCATTGTAAAAATCGTAAGTCATTAAATTAATAAAATCACACAGCTCAGCCACGGCCGGGATTTCCACCCCGTCCAGATAATACTGTCCGGCACCCGCGGCAATACTCAGCAGATAAGCCTCTTCCCGCTCTTCCTTCTTAGCAAAGGCATTCAGCTGCTGCCGGATTTCGGCCAGCAGCAGGGTGAAATGATGCTTATCTTCCGGTCTTGCCTTAATCCCCGCCATCGCATTGGAAGGATATTCCCAATCCAGATCAATCCCGTCAAAGCCATGTAAATGCATAAAGCTAATCGCCGACGCCGCAAAACGGGCCCGGGAGTCTGCAGTCAGCGCCGCATCCGAGAAGCCTTCGGCTTCCCAGCCGCCAATTGAAATCAGTAATTTAAGATGGGGGTGACGGGAACGTAAACCCCGCAAATGCGCAATCCCTTCCACGGCACGGGGATGGTCCTGATCGGCAGACCGCTCGGTAAACAGCACCACTTCACCATCCAGAATATTGGCAAAGGCATAGCAAATATGCGTCAGCCTTGCCGCATCACGCTCAAGCGGTAAACCAGACCAGTCAGTCCAGCCCGCGATATAGCCCAATAACATCTGTTTCATAACCACCCCTTATTGCCGGTATCACCGGTCGTTACAGAGCCGCAACCACTGACATTTCAACCTTATAACGCGGGTCCGCCAGACGGGCCTCGACGGTAGCGCGTGCCGGAGTATGACCCGCCGCTACCCACTCAGACCATGCCTGATTCATGGCATCGTAATCATTCATATCCGCCAGATAAATAGTGACCGATAAAATCTTTTGTTTATCTGAACCAATTTCACCCAATAATTTATCCACAAAACCCAATACTTCAACCGTCTGGCCTTTGGCATCCAATTCCAGCGTTTCGGCAATTTGCCCGGCTAAATACACGGTATTGTTATGCACCACAATTTCAGATAAACGAGGACCCACGTGATAGCGTTGAATAGAAGACATAGCAAAACTCCTGAATAAAAAAAGACCGGGCAGAACAGCGCCGCAGGCAGAAAAATTACCTCTACCCTACATGACTTAGATGAAAGATATAAGGTTCCGCCTGAATGATATTTTATCGGCTTTCTTTGCGAAGGATAAGACGCATCAAAGATGCACGGGATAACGACTTAAAGAGATGACGTCGCCATGCGGCGACCTTGGATACACGGGGATTCGCGGATCAAAAACACACAGCGATCAAAGGCTAAAAAAAAGGCAAACCGCAGTTTGCCTTTTTGATTGTTTACACCACGGTGCGCAGCCGGAACGAGAAATCCTGCAACGCCGTAATCCCGCTTTGCTCTGCCCGGTTACACCAGTCTTGCAGTAAACGAACCAGCTCCGGACGGGTTAAGGTGGAGCGCTCCCATAAGCAGGTCAGCTCCTGACGCATCTGATAAATCTGCTCCAGCAGCGTGCTTTCTGCCAGCACACTGGCCAGCCTTTGCTGATCTTGTACCGGGGTATATTTAGCATCTTGCTTGAGCCAGATTTTCATTTGCCGTACCGGATCAAAATCAATCTGCGGCAGTCTGGCATTGCTGCGCATCCGCTCAACTTCTTCTCCCACGGTATCTTTTAAGGTGCGGGCATAGTTGGCAGCAATGGCATAGCGGTTGGCCACAATCGCCTGCAATGAGGCTTCGTCCAGCTCGCGCTTGGCCGCATCACTGAGCTTCATTTTAGGTGCAATTTTACGCACCTTGGCCAGCCCCAGTATTTCCAGCGTCCGGATATACATCCAGCCAATATCAAACTCAAACCATTTATACGACAGCTTGGCCGAAGTCCCGAAGCTGTGGTGATTATTATGCAGCTCTTCACCGCCAATAATAATGCCCCAGGGCACAATATTGGTTGAAGCATCTTCGCATTCAAAATTACGGTAGCCCCAGAAATGGCCCACGCCGTTGATGATGCCGGCTGCCGTCACCGGAATCCAGATCATTTGAATGGCCCACATCCAGATGCCATTTACGCCAAATAAAGCCAGATCAATCAGCAGCATCAGCACCGGGCCCCAGGTGGTGCGCGGGGTGTAGATATTGCGCTCCAGCCAGTCATCCGGTGTGCCATGGCCATATTTTTTCATGGTTTCTGTATTGGCCGCTTCCGCGCGATACAGCTCATAGCCTTCCCAGAATACTTTTTTGATGCCATAAATCTGCGGGCTGTGCGGATCTTCTGCCGTTTCACATTTAGCATGATGCTTGCGGTGAATCGACGCCCACTCCTTCGTGACCTGGCCGGTGGTCAGCCATAACCAAAAACGGAAAAAATGGCTGGAAATAGCATGTAAATCCAGCGCCCGATGAGCCTGATGGCGGTGCAAATAAATCGTTACCCCGGCAATCGTGATATGCGTCAGTACCAGCACCACCACGATATAACCCCACCAGGGTAAATCAATCAGGCCATTCAACATATTCATACTATGGTTCTCCAGTGGTCAGTCGCTGTGCGCTGAACTTTTATAGTGGATTACTGCTCTGCAGGGGCGGCCTGCGGTGCCTGCGGCAGACCAGATAACAGAGTCACTTCCCGGCGCGGATATGGAATCTCAATATGGTGTTCTTTAAATAAACGCCAGATTTTTAGATTTATACTCGATCGCAGGCCTATTTGCCCATTTTCCGGATCCGCCAGCCAAAAGCCTAAAACTAAATTAATGCCGTTATCAGCAAAGGCAGAAACATAAGCCCCCGGAGCCGGAGTTTTTAAAATACGCGGCTCGCCCACCGTGGTTGAGCGCAGCAATTCTAAAGCAAAATCCAGATCCGTTCCGTAGGCCACCTGAATCGGTAATGACGTCCAGATGGATTTATCATTAAAAGACTGATTCACTACGATCGAAGTAATTAAAGTGTCGTTTGGCACCAGAATATCGGTGCCATCGGCGGCCTTTAAAACAATATAGCGAGCCGTAATACTGCTGATGGTGCCTTGCCGGTTTTCAATCTGAATTAAATCGCCGATCTTAATCGAGCGGTCCAGCAAAAGAATAAAGCCCGATAAGTAATTAGACGCAATTTTTTGCAGACCAAAACCCAGCCCCACCCCGACCGCACCACCAAACACCGATAACACGGTCAGATCGATCCCTACCAGCGGCAAACCGATCATCACGGCAAGAATCAGCAGCAATACGCTGGATATTTTAGCCAGCACCACACGGACATTCATATCCAGCGCCTGGCTGGCCATCAGCCGGCGCTCCAGCTCCCGGCCTATCCACAGCGCAATCAAAAGGGTGGCCGCTACAGAAAGAATACCCTGTCCGATAGTCAGCACCGAGATATGCGCTTTACCCAGCGGCAGGCTGATACTGTCCAGCGCATCCGCCACTTCCGGCAGGACACCAATCACATGCAGGGCATAGACAATCCAGATTGAGCCGGAAATAAATTTTTCCCAGCGCATCACCCATTCTGCGCCATCAAATACCCGGCGGATGACATAAACCAGAATGCGGATATTGGCCATAGCCAGCAGCAGCACATTGGCGAGCGCAATCAGTTTAAGCGGATGCTCAAACCAGATTTTTAATATGTAACCTGCCAGACTGACCAATAAATAAGCATTCAGGGGGAAAAATGCCCGTAATAAGCCCTCTCCGCCCATGCGCCAGTGCCAGCTGGTCTGATCCGGATTAACCCGGCGCTTCACCATGCGGTTGATCCACCAGGCTATACCCACGGCCAGTAACACCATTCCCGCCTGAGCAAAAAACAGGGCATGAAAATAGCCTAATTCGCCAAATTCGGTAATGAAATCAATCAGTAAATTATTTCGGGTAGTCATGAGCTCTGGCGGATCCGCTTAATGGTTTCTGTCGTGGAAGTGGCAAAAAGAAAAGGAATAGAGTGCACACTGCCGCCCCATTCCAGCACCTGCTGGCTGCCGACAATTTGCTCAGGAGCCCAGTCGCCGCCCTTGACCAAAATATCGGGCCGCACGGCCAGAATCAGCTCCAGCGGCGTATCGGTATCAAACCAGGTCACCAGACTGACACACTCCAGCGCAGCCAGCACGGCAGCACGCTGAGCCGTATTATTAACCGGACGGTCATCCCCCTTGCCCAGCCTTTTGACCGACGCATCGGTATTAATGGCGACGATTAACCCCGCCCCCAGTGCGCGTGCCTGAGCCAGACAAGTCACATGGCCGCGGTGCAAGATATCAAAACAGCCATTGGTAAACACCAGCGGACGGGGCAAAGAGGCCAGACGCTCTGCTAATTGCTCAGGCGGACAAATTTTCTGTTCAAACGAAGGAATCGGATAGCTATGCATGCTGAGAAAGGTTAGCCTAAATAATTGATCATAAACAACTGATACCCAGTAACAAAGTAAAATTTTGCGAATAAAGTCATAGCAGACGGACGAATATTGACGCCTGTCCCTGCTGAAAAGCGCAAAATACAGTAGTCAGGCTCCGGTACTGATTGCGGCAGCTGGCAGTCATTTCAGATTAATCCCAGCGCAAATGATCCATCAGGCGCACTAACAGAAGCAGATCATGGCTCTATTTCATCTATTTATTATCGGCGACGAAATTCTTTCCGGCCGCCGTCAGGATAAACACTTTACCGCTATCCTTGAAAAGCTGAAGGCCCGGGGACATAAAATCGCCGCCGCGCAAATCCTGCCGGATGACAAAGACGTTCTGGCCGAAGCCTTTCAACGCAGCCTGGCCGCAGGGCACCATGTTATTTCCTGCGGCGGCATTGGTGCCACACCGGATGATCATACCCGGCAGGCCTTTGGCATGGCACTGGGGCTGCCACTGACGGAACACCCGGATGCTGCGGCACTGATCAAAGACCGCTTTGCCGCTGACGCCTATCCTTACCGTATCCAGATGGCTTATTTTCCTGAAGGCAGCGGGCTGATCCCTAACCCGGTCAACCAGGTCGCCGGCTGCTTTTTGCAACATCATTATCTGGTACCGGGATTTCCAACCATGGCCTGGCCAATGCTGGACTGGGTGCTGGATCAACACTACACCGATGATCTGCCCGAGACCACCTTATCTTTTGTTCTGATCAATGCCCGTGAAGGAGAGCTGATTGGCCGGATGGAAACCTTTACCGCCCGCTATCCGCAGGTTGGCTTCAGCAGCCTGCCCTCTTATGGCAATGAACGTCATCCTGAGCCACATATTGAATTCAGCGTCACCGCCAAAGCGCCTCTGGCCGAAGAAGCGCTGGCCTTTCTGAAAACCTGCTTAAAAACAGAGCTGCCGGGCAACCATTAACCGCCGCAAAAAAAACGCCCCGTAAGGGGCGTTTTCGGCAGGCTTTAAGTATCCAGCAGCGCTAAAATCGCCGCCGTATGGTGCTGCATTAAAGCCGGGTTGGCGCGGGATTCCACATTTAAACGCACCACCGGCTCGGTATTACTGGAGCGCAGATTAAAGCGCCAGTCTGCATATTCCATGCTGATACCATCGGTGGTATCCACGAGCAGGGCATCGGCCTGATACACCGCGCAAACACGGGCAATAGCCGCTTTGGCATCCACCAGCTTACGGTTAATTTCACCGGATGAAGGATAAGCCGCGATACGCTGCTCCACCATGGAGGATAATTTTTGCGCCCGGCGGCTCATCAGCTCAATCACCAGCAGCCATGGAATCATGCCGCTGTCGCAATAGGCAAAATCGCGGAAATAATGGTGGGCGCTCATTTCGCCACCATAAACCGCATCTTCCAGCCGCATCCGCTCTTTAATAAAGGCGTGCCCGGTTTTGCTCTGAATGGCCACGCCACCCGCAGCCTGCACCACATCCACGGTATTCCAGGTTAAACGCGGATCGTGAATGATTTTCTGGCCGGGATTCTTTTGTAAAAAGGCTTCCGCCAACAGGCCAACGATGTAATAACCTTCGATAAAATCGCCGCGCTCATCAAATAAGAAGCAGCGGTCAAAGTCCCCGTCCCAGGCAATCCCCAGATCGGCACCGTGCGCAATCACGGCATTGGCGGTATCGGCACGATTTTCTGGCAACAGCGGGTTAGGAATACCATTCGGAAAGGTGCCATCGGGCTGGTTATGTACTTTAATCCATTCCACCGGCGCATTGGCCGCGTTAAAGCGCGCTTCCAGAGCATCCACCACATGGCCGGCCGCGCCATTGCCCGCGTTAACCACAATTTTTAACGGCCTCAGGGCGGATAAATCCACATAGCCCATCAGATGCTCAATATATGCATCCAGCACCGATAACTGGCTCAGGCTGCCGCGCTTGCCCACCGGCGCAAAATCAGCCGATTCAGCCAGCAACTGAATATCACGCAGACCGGTGTCGCCACTGATCGGTACCGAGCCGCGTTTCACCAGCTTCATGCCGTTATAATCCAACGGATTATGGCTGGCAGTCACTTCAATCCCGCCATCGACATCCAGATGAAAAGCCGCAAAATAGACTTCTTCGGTGCCGGTCATGCCGATATCAATCACATCGCTGCCGGCATCCATCAGACCCTTGGCCAGCGCCAGTTTCAGCGCCTCGCTGGTCAGGCGCACATCCCCCCCCAGCGCCACACGGGCCGGCTTTAACAATTGGCCAAAAGCACGTCCGATACGATATGCAATATCTTCATTGAGCTCGGTGCCCAGTTTGCCGCGAATATCGTAAGCTTTAAAACAAGTTAATTGGGTCATCATTTACTCAAAATAAGCCTGGGAGTGAAAATGCACTGCGGGATCTTGTAATATTTCTGCCGGACTGGCCCAGCGATATTTGGCATGCTGCTCACCCAGCGGCAGAGCCATCCGGCCCTCATCCAGCTGCAAGCGGTGGGCCAGCACCACATAATGGGTGCCAAACCCTGGTACGCGGCCGGCATTGCTGGCATAGAAATGCTCATACACGCCCTGCCATGCGGCCTGATTTCTGGGCAAAGCCACACCCAGCTCGGCCTGAGTCAGCCGCAAAAAAGCCTGATCCAGTGTTTCATTTTTTTGCACCCGGCCACCGGGAACAAACCAGAATCCGGCCGCCGGCTCATTATTACGCCAGCCCAGCAAAATCTGCCCGGCTGAATTCTGAATAATTAAATCAATCGCCACCAGCGGTGTGCGCTCCACCACCTGCATAAATTCATTCAGCGGCAGCCGGGCAGGCTTATTTTCCGCGGCCATACACATCCTCAAAACGCACAATATCGTCTTCACCCAGATAGGAGCCCGACTGTACTTCAATCAGCTCCAGCGGCAGCTTGCCCGGGTTTTCCAGACGGTGTGTCGTGCCCAGCGGAATATAAGTGGACTGGTTTTCTGACAATAAGATGACCTGATCGCCATTAACCAC
>JBOFGM010000254.1:0-5265 GCA_051649105.1 Iodobacter sp.
AACTGACAGCGTTGAGCCGCCATAGCCTACGGTATTTAATTCCATTATCGTGTCTCTCCATACTCGCGGACGAGCCGCGTATGTCAGGTAGATGGTTCTCAGTTAAAAAAGTTTCAAGTGGGCAGAAAGAAACATTCAATATCTGCACGCTTTACTAAAGCTAATTCTTTTGGGGACCAGGCCGGCTGATCATCTCTGTCGATCAGTTTAGCACGCACACCCTCGTGAAAATCCCCATGGCGCAAACAATTTCTTGCAACAAGCCATTCCATTTCCACGATCTCATCGTAAGAAAGCGACTGAGCCCGCTGTGCCAGCTCCCAGGTCAGGCAAACCGATAACGGTGAACCGGCAGCCTGGGTTTCTGCCGCAGAGCGGATCTCTGCAGATTCGCCCTGATAAGCCTGAATCCTGGCACAAATGGCCAAAAGATCATCTCCGTCACACAGCGCATCCACTTCATCGGCCAGCGGCAACCAGACCGAATCCGGCAAGGCGCAAGGGTAAGCCGACGACAACGCCGCCAGAGCGCCCGAAGCCAGCGCCGCATCAGACTCCCCGTCGCCGCTCCATGGCAGGGCTTGCAGGGTGCTTAAAAGGGTCTCGAAGGACGAAGATGGCAGCGCAAAACCGGCCGCGCCAAAAGCCAGCGCATCCCGGGCATTCAGACGACTGCCGGTCAGCGCCAGAAAACGACCCATTTTGCCTTTTAATTGTTGCAGCCAGAAGCTGCCGCCCACATCGGGAAATAAGCCGATACTGATTTCCGGCATGGCCAGCACGCTGGATTCCGTTACGATGCGATGGCTGGCTGCAGCAAAAATACCCCAGCCCCCGCCCATCACAATGCCATTACCCCAGGCCAGCACCGGTTTGGGATAACGGTGTAATTCACGGCATAAGTCATATTCATGGCGAAAAAAATCATCGCCTTCATGTAAACACGCCGGATCACTCATGGAGTGATACAACGCACGGATATCACCGCCGGCACAAAATGCCCGCTCGCCCTCACCACGCACCAAAATGGCCGCCACGGAAGGATCATGACGCCATAATTCGATTTGCTCGCGAATCTTCAATACCATCGGCAAGTTTTGAGCATTAAGCCTTGCTGACGCCAATAAAATCTCACCTAAAAACAAACCATTGCTCAGCGCTATCTGCTGAAAATGCACCATCTTTTTTCCCTTAATTAAACTGCTTAATTTATGCGCCTGTACCGCCAACGGTCAGACCGCCGTCGATACGCAATGTAGGCTGACCCACCCCGACCGGTACGCTCTGGCCTTCTTTGCCACAGGTACCCACACCCGGATCCAGCGTCATATCATTGCCGATCATGGAAACACGGGTCAGTACATCCGGGCCGTTACCAATCAATGTGGCGCCTTTCACCGGATACATCAGCTTACCGTCTTCCACCCACCAGGCTTCTGCGGCAGAAAATACAAATTTGCCGCTGGTAATATCCACCTGACCACCGCCAAAATTAGCGGCATACAGGCCTCGTTTAATAGAACCAATAATTTCTTCCGGCTCAGCCGTGCCACCCAGCATCAGGGTATTGGTCATCCGCGGCATCGGTAAATGGGCAAAGCTTTCACGCCGGCCATTGCCTGTCAGCGGCATATTCATCAGACGGGCATTCAGACTGTCCTGCAAATAGCCTTTTAAGATACCGTCTTCAATCAGCACCGTGCGCTGAGTGGGATTGCCTTCATCATCAATATTCAATGAACCGCGGCGATCTGCAATTGTGCCGTCATCCACCACGGTCACACCTTTGGCGGCAACCTGCTGACCAATCTTGCCACTGAAAGCCGACGAGCCCTTACGGTTAAAGTCACCTTCCAGCCCGTGACCAATGGCTTCATGCAATAAAATACCCGGCCAGCCCGAACCCAGCACCACGGTCATTTCACCGGCGGGAGCCGGGCGCGCATGTAAATTCAGAATCGCCTGATCAACGGCTTTTTTGGCGTAATCCAGCACCACTTCATCGCTGAAATAGCCATAGGCAAAACGCCCGCCACCACCGGCACTGCCCTGCTCTCGCAGACCGTTTTCTTCCACAATCACTTGCACCGATAAGCGACAAAGTGGCCGCACATCGGCCGCCCGGTGACCATCATGGCGTGCCACATAAATCACTTCAAACTCCGAAGCGAGGCTTGCCATCACCTGTACCACGCGCTTATCCAGACTGCGTGCGGTTTGTTCCAGTTTTTCCAGCAAAGCCACTTTGGCCAGCTCATCCAGGCTCGCCAGCGGATCAACCGCTTGATATAAGGCATGACCGGTGATATCCCGTTGCAGCGCAACGCTCTGTTGTCCGCCCTGGCGGCCAATGGCGCGGGTGGCGGTGGCGGCCTGAGTCAAGGCCGCAAAGCTGATATCGTCCGAGTAAGCAAAGGCCGTTTTTTCCCCGGCCACGGCGCGCACGCCCACACCGGTATCAATATTAAAGCTGCCGGACTTTACAATGCCCTCATCCAGACTCCATGCCTCGCTGCGGCTGTATTGAAAATACAGATCTGCATAATCAATCTCGTGCGTCAGCATCTGCCCGAACACTTGATCGAGCTTTGCATCGTCAAGATTAAAAGGCGTCAACAGTGTCTGGCGGGCAGTTTCTAAATGGGTCATGGACGATTCATCGCAAAATTAGATTATTTGGAAGGTATTACACACTATCTGGGACAGACATGAAAGGCAGGAAATACACAATGCAGCCAGAGCGGCAGATCGCACCGGCTATTGCAACAAAGGGACAGACTACAGCAGGCGGTGGGTTAATGCAGGTAAGGTTCGCCTGACACGGTCCATCTGACTGGCTTTCAGCTCGCTCAGCACTATCCCTTCGCCCTGCGCCTGGCTGGCCAGCACCCTGCCCCAGGGATCAATCAGCATACTGTGACCAAAGGTGCGCCGGCCCGTAATATGCTCGCCCCCTTGCCCGGCCGCAATCACATAGCATTGATTTTCAATGGCGCGGGCGCGCAGCAGTATTTCCCAATGCGCCTCCCCTGTGGTCTGGGTAAAGGCCGCCGGTAAAATAATAAAATCCAGCGGCAGCATAGCGCGGAAAAACTCAGGAAAACGTAAGTCATAGCAAACTGACAAGCCAATGCGGCCAAAGGGGGTATCAAAAGCCACCGGCTGATGCCCGGCAACAATGGTATCGGCCTCGCGAAAGCATTCGCTGCCATTATCAAAACCAAATAAATGCATTTTGTCATAACGGGCCACGCATTCCCCCGACGGAGAATAAGCAAGGCAGCTGTTTTTAACCCGCAACGGGTCTTCTGAGCGCAGCGGCACCGTGCCGCCCACCAGCCAGATCTGATATTTCTGCGCGCAAGCGGCCAAAAAATGCTGAATCGGGCCATCCCCGAAGGATTCGCACACCGCCACTTTATCGGTGTCTTTACACCCCATAATGGCAAAATATTCAGGCAGCACCACCAGCTCAGCGCCTTGCTCTGCCGCCAGCCGGATTAAATGCTCTGCCCGGAGCAGATTTTCAGCCACATCCGGGCCGGAAACCATTTGAATTGCTGCCGCAGTCAGACTCATCATTATTTATTTCTCTGAAAAGGCAGCCGGCTTATGGGGCTGCTGACACTTTTAATCTGCGGATCCAGCATACTGCCGGTGATGTCATATTCATAGGCCACCAGCTGGCCCAGCGGATCTTTTAATACCCGCTGCAATAAGAAAGTAGCCACCCCGATCACCGGGTTAATCAGTGTGGTGGCCACCGCCACACTGTCTCCGATTACCGGCACAATCCGCACCCGTAAATTTTGTGTGGCGGCCATAAAGTTGGCATCGCCCTTAAACAGCACCTGCGCGGCCGGCCCGGCGATCACCAGATTATCGGTCCGGGCAATGCCACGGTTAATCACGCTGTCTCCACGGATTGAATCAAATTCAAAGCCCTCAGAAAACACATCCCTGAAATCCAGCTGAACCCGGCGGGCCAGCGACTGCAGACTCAGAATCGATAATAAGCGCCCGACACCCGGATCAATCTTGGCAAACTGACCGGCTTCCACATCCACACGCAATTTACCCTGCATAGAGGATAAATCCGGCGGAAACAGCTCGCCATCCCAGGCCACTTCGCCACTGAGCTTAGCGGGTGCGCGGCGCATGGTGTCCGGCACGCCCATACGGGTGAGCAATTTACCCAGATTTTCTGTCTCAATCGCGAAATTACCGCTGATCCGGCCGGGCGTTTGCGACCATAAGCCGCTCATATTGAGTTTGCCATCCGGATTAGTGATATTAACGCCGTTTAAACGCCAGTTTTCACCCTGCTGTACCGCATCAATATCCAGCTTACCCAGCGCCAGATTTTTATAGCGAAAATCATTGACCTCCAGATCCAGCGCAGGCAAATGCTGCAAAGGCGAGGCCGGCATACTATTGCCATAGGTCTGAAAAGGCAGCCATAGCTTGGTCAGACGGCTGTTTAACTTTCCTTTATCCCGGCCATTCCAGTCAAAAGATCCTGCCAGCTCATGGCTTTCCACCGAGCCCTTCCAGAGTAAATCCGACTGCTGCTGTGCCCGGACCCGCACTTCATTCAGCCGCCGGCCCCAGCCGGAAAGCCGGTTAAAGCGAACATCGAACATCAGTGGTGCCGGACGTGCACCGGCAGATTCATTCATCAGCTCTTTACTTAAATCCAGCCAGGTTTGCGCATTAAAATCAGGCATGCTGCCGGAAATACTGACCCCGGCTTTGGGCATGGCGGGCAAGGATCCGGCACCCAGAACAACCTGGCCCTTGACCTGATTCCCCAGCTGCAGCCGGGTTTGAATATTATTGTCGTAGGCCCATTCCAGCTGGGTGGGCTCATTCGTAGCTCCACTGATCCGCAAGCGCATAGGCCGGCTTTCACTGCTGGCTTTAGCCATAGGAGCCGGCAAATCCAGCACCATCCCCAACAGGGAGGACTGAACGCTTAAGTTATAGCGGGACTCACCAGCGGTTAAATTGGCCTGAAACGGCACTTTGCCGTGAAAACGCGTCTTAAAGGGCAGCTGATAACGCGCGGCCACTTCCTGCATTTCGGCCTGCCCGGCCATATTCAGCAACAGATCACCCTGCGGATTACTGCTGCCGGAAAGCTTTAAACTACCGCCCAAAGACTGAGCATGCGCCTCTTTAATGGCCAGCGAGTGCTCGGTAAAAGCAATCCGTCCATCGGCCTTACTGAGCACCGGAATCGCACCGCCAAAATCTAAGGTATTA
>JBOFGM010000255.1:0-7189 GCA_051649105.1 Iodobacter sp.
AAGATTTAAAAACAGAGTTCTCGGTGGTGCGCAATGAAATGGAGAAAAATGAAAATTCTTCTTCCCGCATTCTGGTGCAACGTGTGCTGTCGGCCGCCTTTCAATGGCATAACTATGGCAAAGACACCATTGGTGCCCGTACCGATGTAGAAAATGTCAGTATTCCAAGCCTGCAGAATTTCTGGCGCAAATATTATCAGCCCGATAATGCGGTGCTGGTGGTGGCAGGATCATTTGATCAGGCCGCCACCTTAAAGCAGATCAGCAAAAGCTTTGGTGTGATTCCCCGCCCTGAGCGCACCTTAATTTCCAGCTATACGCTGGACCCGGTACAAGATGGTGAGCGCAGCGTGGTGGTGCGCCGCACCGGCGATATGCAAACGCTGATCGCGGCGTATCACACCGTGCCGGCCGCGCATCCTGACTACGCAGCCTTTGAAGTGCTGGCGCAGATTCTGGGCGATACGCCCAATGGGCGCTTATATAAATCGCTGGTGGAAACCCCGCTGACGACCGGTGTGTTTTCATGGTCGGCCAATCTGGAAGAGCCGGGCTTTTTAATGTTTGGTGCTAATTTGCGCACCGAACAGCAAATGGATGCGGCTAAAAAAGTATTATTAAGCACCATTGAAGATTTTGCGGCCAATCCGGTGACGGATGAAGAATTAGCCCGCGCTAAAACCAAAATTGACGGCGATATCCGTAATGTCTTTAACAGCCCGGAACAATTGGGTGTGGCCTTATCGGATCATATTGGTAATGGCGACTGGCGTTTATTACTTTTGCTGCGGGACCGGGTAAAAGCCTTAAGCAAAGCCGATGTGCAGCGGGTGGCACAAACCTGGTTGAAATCCAGCAATCGCACCACGGGTGAATTTATTCCTCAGGCCGAACCGCAGCGCGCCCCCTTGCCGGCCAAGGTGGATTTAGCCGAGCAGCTTAAGCAATTAAAACCCGGCGTGGCCGTGGCCTCCGGTGAGGCCTTTGTGGCCAGCCCGGCCAATATTGAATCGCGCACGCATCGCGGTGAACTGGCTAATGGCATGAAATATGCCTTTTTACCTAAATCCACCCGTGGCAATACGGTTTCGGTCAGTATGAATTTCTATATGGGCGATGAAACCAATTTGCAGGGTAAAAGTATCACCGCCGATTTAACGGCAGAAATGCTGGATCGCGGGACTAAAAAGCTCACCAGCAAACAGTTTTCTGAGAAATTAGATCAGTTGCAGGCCAAATTGCAGATCAGTGGCGATGCCAGCCATGTATCGGTTTATTTAGAAACACTAAAAGATAAATTGCCGCAGGTGCTGGATCTGGTCAATGGCGCTTTGCGTGAGCCCGCTTTTGATGAAAAAGAATTTTCTTTATTAATTAATCAGCAATTAGGTCAGTTAGAAGCGGCGGCCAAAGAGCCGCAAGCGGTGGCATCCGATATCTTAAATACGCATTTAAATATCTGGCCAGCGGCCGACCCGCGGGCTTATTTAAGCCTGGAGCAGCGCCGCCAGCAATTAAGCGCGGCTAAAGTGGCTGATTTACGCGCATTCTGGCAGGATTTTTATGGCGCGAATCATGCGGAAGTCGCCGTGGTCGGGGATTTTGATGAGGCCGCCATTAAGGCGCAATTAGCCAGCCAATATGGCAGCTGGAATGCGCGTAACGGCTATACCCGTTTAAGTAAGCCTTATCAGCCGATTAAGCCGCTGGATATCAAACAGCAAACGCCCGATAAAGCCAATGCGTTCTTTGTGGGTAAATTAACCTTGCCGCTGGGCGATCAGCATGCGGATTATCCGGCATTGGCTTTTGCTAATTACCTGTTGGGTGGCAGCGCTAATTCCAGAATTATTGAACGTATCCGGCAAAAAGATGGCATCAGTTATGGCGGTGGCTCGGTATTGCAGGCATCCAGCCAGGAAGAATCGGGTGCTTTTGTGACCTATGCCATTTATGCACCGGAAAATCGCGCCAAACTGGAAGCGGGTATCCGGGAAGAAATAGCTAAAGTGCGCCAGGATGGATTTAGCGATATTGAAATTCAGCGCGGTAAAGAAAGTTTTTTACAGCAAATGCAATTATCCCGCACTCAGGATGGCAGCCTGGCCGGTTTATTAGCCAGCAATTTACATCTGGGCCGCACCATGCAATTTTCTGCTGATTTTGAAGCTAAACTAAATGCCTTAACGGCAGCGCAAATTAAAGCGGTGATGGTTAAATATATCGACCCCGCCCAATTAGCAGCTGTTTATGCGGGTGATTTTGCTAAGAAATAATTGGTGTTTAATCTGTATTGAAATACCCGATTGATGTATTTCAGATATGACAGATAAAAAAATGCTCCGGCTAAACCGGAGCATTTTTTTTATGCGGTAAAGAATCAGAGACCCAGTTTACCGTGCAAGCCTTCAGCCTTGCTGCATGAACCTGCCAGAATAATCCCGAGCAGTGCAAATACATACACAATCACGGAAGAATTCAGCGCCCAGTGCAGGCCGTAGTTCGAGAAGATATAAGCCGAAACCGAAGCAAAAATCAGTGTACCAACCGAACCGCAGGTCAGAATCGTTGAAATCAGGCTTGGTGGAGATACCTTCACTTGCAGGCTGCCGTAGCTGATCAGACCGGAGTAAATACCGGAATTAAAGAAGCCAAAGCAAACCAGTGCCACACCAATCACGGTGGAATCCGGCACATTAGCAATGGTCGCAATACTTGCGGTACCAATAATGGCGGAAACAATCAGGAAGGTGCGCAGTTGTACATAACGCACGGTGTAATGGTTCAGCCACAGGCCGGTGGCCTTGGAGCCCCAATACAAAGTAACGTAAAGCGCAGCAGTTTCTACCGGCAGCTTCACTGCGTTTTGCAGGTAGGTAGGCAGCCACATGGTAAACACCAGCTCGGCGTAAATAAACGCAAAGGCAGCGAAACACACGTAGTAAATGGCTTTGCCCCAAGGCTCTTTAACCGACTTGCCGTCTTCGGTTTTTACTTCACGCTCTACGGTTGGGAATTTCGCTTTAGCGATCAACGCAATCAAGAGCAGAGAAATAGCCGACATCAGGAAGTACATCACCAGCCAGCTGGCATTTTGCTTAAACAGGTAACCCAGAATCACGGGCAAGACCACACCGGCAAAACTGAAGAAGAAGTCGGTGAAAATCAGGCTGGAAGAGCGATCTTTCGGGTCCGGATTAATCCGCACCACCAGATAACTACCCACGGCCATGGTGATACCGGCCGCAGCACCAATCATCAGCACGGTAAAGCCAAACAGGGTGATCGACGGAACAACAGTCAGAACCACGGTCAGAGCAATGGTAACGGCCGAAGCAATCGCCAGCAGGGATTTAATGCTGTATTTCTGCATTAAAACACCGCCCACCAGAATCGGCACAAACAAACCAAAGTTCAGCAGGGTAAACATCTGCCCGATAAAGCCAGGGTCCTTATGAAAGGCGGCAGAAACCGGGCCCAGTACCAGGCCCAGCGTGGTAATCAATGCGCCGGTAAAGAAATAGCACACATAAGCGATCAGATTTAATCTGCGCTTGGAATCTTTTTGAACGTCCATCATTACAGCGCCACCACGATGTTTTTAACCCACTTAGAAAACTTCTCAGACACGCTGTTGGCCACATCCACCACGGCTGCGTGGTTATGATGGGTTTTAGCAAGGCCGGTCGCCATATTGGTAATGCAGGAAAGGCCCAGCACTTCCATACCAAAGTAATTAGCCATAATTACTTCATACACAGTAGACATACCCACGGTGTCTGCACCATAGGACTGGCACATTTTGATTTCGGCGCGTGTTTCATAAGTCGGGCCGGTCATCTTCACATAAGTGCCTTTCTTTGGCGCAACGCCGGATTCGGCAGCTAAAGATTCAGCCAGTGCAATCAGGCGTGGCGAATAAGGCGCAGTCTGGTCTAAAAAGCGCGGACCGCATTCGTCATTATTTTTGCCAATTAAAGGATGATTACCGGTCAGGTTAATATGATCATCAATAATCATAATATCGCCGGCGGCAAATGTTGGATTACAACCACCCGCTGCATTGCTGACGATTAATTGCTTAATACCCAGTTCTTTAAATACAGCAATCGGGAAAGTCACTTCTTGCGGAGTATAGCCTTCGTAATAATGGAAGCGGCCTTCCATAATCAGCACATTTTTACCGTCAGCGGCTTCGGCAATGGTTAATTTACCCCTATGGCCGGCTACGCTGGATTGTGGGAAATGGGGAATATCTGCGTAAGGAATGCTTTCTAGTACGCGTACGATCTTGGTGAAGTCACCCAGGCCCGAACCCAGAATTACTGCAATTTGGGGAATAGGCTGAGTAAAGGCTTTTTGCAGATGAGCTGCAGCAAGCTTAGCTTCTTCATGACGAACGTTATTCATGTTGATAGTCCTGTTGTTGTGTGTTTTTTGTGTTTTTAAAATTAATTAAAAACGTCCTGCTATGCTTTCCAATATCGTCTTTGTAATGGATTGATTTAAAACACAGCTTGTTTCAGATCAACTATTCCTGATTGCGATTGTACAGCGTATTTTTATGAAAAGAATAGCAGAAATAAGTGATTGTATTTATGAGTTAAGGATTCTCTGTGATCAAACAAGGATATGACATAAGGTGAACTAATTACGGAAATAAACATTTTTAAAATAAAAAACCATTAATACAATGGTTTAGTCTGTTTTATTACCGTCTGTCGCCTTTTGGACCCGGGTCTTCTTGATTTGGATCAATTGCATTTCCGGTGTCAGAATGAATAACCAGGTGTAAGTATTTTTTAGCCGGTTTAATAATTCACGGTGTTAAAAACAGCAGGAATCTTATTTGTCATTAAGTAATATGCCATTGTTTTTATTGGGTAATCAATGGCATATAGATAATTATTCAATATTTAATATAAAGCCGGGTATTTACAGGGCAAATCGTTTAACCCCTGATTATTCAGCAGGTTAAACGATTTAAAGTGAGCTTACAGAATCATCACGGCAACCCAGCCAAAAGCCATCAGCGGCAGGTTGTAATGCAGAAAGGTTGGAACCACCGTATCCCACATATGGTTATGCTGGCCGTCAATATTTAAACCGGCGGTTGGCCCCAGTGTGGAATCCGAAGCCGGTGATCCGGCGTCTCCCAGCGCACCGGCGGTGCCCACCAGACAAACAATCGCTTCCGGGCTGAAGCCCAGTTTCATGGCCAGCGGCACATAGATGGTGGCCAGAATGGGTACGGTAGAAAACGAAGAGCCAATCCCTAAGGTGACGATCAGGCCGACCAGCAGCATTAAAAAGGCGGCCAGCGGGCGGCTGTTGCCAATCAGATCAACCGATTGCTCAACCAGATGGCCCACATCGCCTGTGGCTTTCAATACTTCGGCAAAGCCGGAGGCGGCAATCATAATCAGGCCAATACCGGCCATCATTTTCATGCCTTCACTGAAGACGCTGTCGGCCTTGCGCCAGTTAACCGCGCCGCCGGCCACGCAAATAATAAAGCCGGCCAGTGCGCCCAGCAGCATCGAATCGGCAAACAGTTGCACGACAAAGGTGCCGGTCATGGCAAGGCCGGCGACCACCAGTGAGCGGCGGGTATAGCGGATGCCTTCGCGCTCGACAGCGGCCAGAGTATGCAGATTATAAGATCTGGGTTTGCGGTAGCTGATAAACACAGCCACAAACAGGCCAAACAGCATGCCCAGAGCCGGCAGGCCCATGGCATGCATCACATTAACATTGCTGGCATCCAGACCCGATTTAGCAATACTGCCCAGCAGAATCTGCTTTAAGAAAATTTCACCAAAGCCCACCGGAAACACCATATACGGCGTGACCAGACCAAAGGTCAGCAGACAGGCCAGCAGGCGGCGGTCCAGCTTCAGCTTGGCCAGGGTGTAGAGCAGGGGAGGCACCACCAGCGGAATAAAGGCGATATGAATCGGCAGGATATTTTGTGAGGCGATCGCCAAAGCCAGCAGCGCGAGTATGATGCACCACTTAACGCGGGTTTTAGCGTCTTGCCGGGCACTCAGCCGGGCCAGACCATCGGCCATGGCATGGGGTAAGCCAGATTCAGCCAGTGCCAGCGCAAAAGCGCCTAATAAGGCGTAGGAGAGCGCAATGCCCGCACCGCCACCCAGACCGGCATTAAATGCGGTCAGCGTTTTGCTAAGGTCCAGTCCGCCGCATAAACCACCGGCAACGGCACTGATTAAGATGCTGATCACCACATTGATACGGCTGAGCGAGAGTGCCAGCATCAGCGTGACGGCAATTAAGACGGCATTCATAAGTGGTACCGGCAGGAAAAAAAGCGGACTTTAACCCGCGATGGGAATTTTTGCTGCACCAATTAGCGAACTTTCTGCAAAACGGTGTTATTCCCGATCAATAATTTATTTCTGTAAGAATTAGATTTCTGGTGCTAAGATCACGCGCCGCTGATTACGGACCCGCACTTTGGGCCGTCTTTGCAATGGTTTACAAGTACTTTGCTAGTTATAAAAAGGAAAGAGTAATGAATGGAGAGGATGCACGTCAGGTCCCAGGGCTGAAGCGTAATTTGCGCGCCCGCCATCTCACCATGATCGCCATTGGCGGATCTATTGGTACGGGGTTATTCGTCGCTTCCGGTGCAACGGTGGCACAAGCCGGCCCGGGAGGTGCTTTGCTTGCCTACGCCGTTATCGGGCTGATGGTTTACTTTTTAATGACCAGTCTGGCCGAAATGGCGGCCTATATGCCGGTTTCCGGTTCTTTCTCCACCTATGGGGCTAAGTTTGTTGAGCCTGGCTTTGGCTTTGCGCTGGGCTGGAACTATTGGTACAACTGGGCCGTGACCATTGCGGTCGAGCTGGCTGCGGCCAGTATGGTGATGAAATTCTGGTTTCCCGACAGCCCCGGCATGCTCTGGAGCGCTATTTTTCTGTCCGTGATGTTTGCGCTGAACTATATCTCGGTCAAAGGGTTTGGCGAGGCAGAATATTGGTTTTCACTGATTAAAGTGGTGACCGTGGTGGTCTTTATCGGCACCGGCCTCTTTATGGTGTTTGGCATTATGAAGGGCAGCCATCCGGTGGGCTTGGAAAACTTTACCCTGGGTGATGCACCCTTTGTGGGAGGGTTTCCGGCGATGCTCGGGGTGGCCATGATTGCCGGGTTCTCTTTTCAG
>JBOFGM010000256.1:0-4668 GCA_051649105.1 Iodobacter sp.
TGCGGATGCGGGTGATACCAGTAAGTACCGGCGCAGCCTGCCGGCAGAGTAAAGCGATAAAGCCGCTCGCCGCCGGCAGGAACGGCATCCTGTGGATTACCATCCTGATCTGCCGGCACCGGCATGCCATGCCAGTGGACGGTGGAAGGCTGAGCCAGCTGGTTTACAAAGCGGATTTCAACGGTATCGCCTTCAAATGCCTCAATCAGCGGGCCGGGTATCTGCTGGTTATAGGCCCAGACCGTGGTGGTTTTACCAGGCACCACCTCAATATCCAACGGGGCGGCTGTCAGCGTGGCGGACAAGACCTTGCCCTGGCGAATCACTGGCAGCCGGTATAAAGCCGCATGCGGCCGGCCGGCCAGAACATCCTCCACCGGCATCAACTGCAAATCATCCGGAGCCATTTTCAGCGGGGCCATTTCATGGCCTTCGTGCCCGTGCATCATGGCCGCTAAAAGGGGTTTGGAAGCCAGCATAAAACCGGCCGAAGCCAGAGCGGCATGTAAAAAGTGTCTGCGATTCATTTTTGGCCCCCTTATTCCACTGAAAACAGCTTAGCTGCGTTGCCCAGCTGGTAAATTTTAAGTGTGCCTTTGATTTCAGGCCCCATACCCGGTGCGTTTTGTGGCATTCCCGGTGCGCTGATCCCGGCAATCGCCGGTTTTTCCCGCAGCAGTTTATGAATGGCGGCCACCGGCACATGGCCTTCCACCGTGTAGTTACCCACCCGCATCGTATGGCAACTGGCCATTTCAACGGAACCATATTGCTTTTTAATGCGATCCATATCGTTGCTGGTGATGGCTTTAACCTTAAAGCCATTTTTATCCAGATATTTCACATACTCGTCGCAGCAGCCGCAGGCCGGGCTTTTATACAGGGTGACATCGATCGCAGCAAAAGCCGGCTGCGCCAGTAAGCACAGCAGTAACAGGTATTTTTTCATTTTTATCGCTCGCAAAGCAGCACGCTGTATGCAGTGAGCATCCAGGTGACTGTTTAAAAAAGGGGCAGATTGCTTGATTTAAAGCAGGACAGGCAGCGGCGGCTTATCGGGCGATGAGGGGTGAGGATCCGGCAGCCATGCAATAACGGCGCTGTTCAGCACCGGCTGCATAGTCAGCACAGAAGAAAAAACAACCGGAGCAGGAAAGCCCGGGTAATGGCTCAGGCAAGATTGCACACAATCGCCAGCCAGCGGCATGGGCTGATCCGGCTGACATGTTTCATGCGCTGCCGTTGTCATGGTATGACAGGCCATGCTGGCAGGCGCAAACCACCCTGCCGCATTCAGCGACAACATGGACAGCAGTAAAAAGGTGAGCCACAGTTTTTTCACAAGGCGATTGTAGCACTGCCAGCGCTGGGCGCCTTGCTTGAAATTTACATGCCATTTTTTGAGCACTTCAGGCAGGATAGATTGCGCCCCTGTCGCATCGAATCATAAAGTGGAGTCTGCTATGAAATTTTTATTTGCCGCGCTGTTGTTCACATCCACCCTGGCGGGTGCTGCCGGGGAGGAGCGATATCTTGGCCAGCTGCGGCTGCCATCGGGCCAGACGGCCGTTATTGCCGAAGGCGATCTGGAAGCCCGCTCGCTGGGCAGCTTTAGTATCCGGCTCTATGCTGCAGCGCCCGCAGGCGATGAAACCACTTTTTATTATCACGGCTTAATCAGCGAGCGCGATGGCACCATCGAAAAAACCATACTGGCCGATATCAATGGTGATCAGCAGGCTGAAATTATTGTAACCATGCGCTCTGCCGGCAGTGGCAATTATCTTTCTGCCCGTGCTTTCAGCATACAGCCCCTGGCCTTAGTGGCTGCCGCGGACAATCTGCCGTCCGATGCCGATCCGGTTGCCGCGCTGAGAGCCGCATTGGACCATTAATCCTGCCCCATAGCGGCTCATACCGGCACCTGCCGGTATAGCAGACCACAGAGATTACTCCTGCTCGCGCCATAAGCGGCTATTGGCATACCGGCACCTGCCGGTATAGCAGACCACAGAGATTACTCCTGCTCGCGCCATAAGCGGCTTTTACACTGCCGGCACTGAATTTGTCTGCGCCAGTCGGTATAGCTTAATAAACCCAGATCCAGATGCATGGACGAACGGTAATCCCCACCCAATATGAACTAGCCAACTAACACCGGGTCAGTGCGCTGCTGTGCAATAACCGTATCTTTATGTAAAAAAATCTCGCGGGGGTCATATAGTGCGCAAGGCCAGCCAGAAAAGTGGGCAACTGAATCATGGATATACTGCGACAAGAACGCCTCTGTTGAATCAGGCAACGCCGCCTTACTATCCCAGGCGGCCAGAATAAACTGCTCGTACTCGGTCCGGGACCGGGGGGTCTTGTTTTTTCCGACCCCGTCATAAGGCGCACGTATAAATTCAATCCGATTCACTAAGCGCTTTTGCTCTGTAATCAGCTCCTTCCCTTGTTCTGTGACATCTTCCGAGACTTTATCTTTCCATTGCTTATCATTACGCTGAAACTGGGGGCGACTTTCAGGGGCCGCCAAACATGCATTGCAATCTGCGGTTGCACGCAAATCTGCCAGTAAAGTGCTGGCATCACCACGCCGGGCCAGCACACTTCGCCACAGGATAAAGGGGGTACGATGTGCGCGAATTTGCGCTACTAAATCGCCACCAGAGTGCGGCAAACACGCCAAATAAGCTGAGTACGCAGTAATCCCCGAAAGACTTTGTAATTCAAACTCCTTCTGCACTGGTTTATCTGGCAGATTATTTATTGGAAACAACATCACCCCCGCCTTCAGCGCCTCCAAATACATTTCACGCAAAGGGATTTTAGCCAGATCATTACTACGCCCTTGCTGATTGGGGTAATACCCGCCGCCCACATCCGAGTGCACGCCTGGATAGATCACTTCACGACTATTGGGCGGATAAACCCCGGCAAAGGCAATGGAGTCCAGAGGAAAAGCATTTCTAATCTCATGCGCAGCCACTAAATGCACACATCGCTTTACCTGTGGTGGAATACGCAAATCATCCGCCCAGTACTTATGCAACCCCGGACCGCCCACGGAGGCAACCGTATCAAACAGCCCAAGAAAATTTAGTCTAAGCGGGGCTTTTTTTCCAAAGTGCGACGTCCAAAGCACCTCCCCCTCTGCACCGACTTCGCATTGCTCTTCCAGTAAGCGGCGCACAAAGGCCCGGGCTTGGGTCGCCCCGCGGGAGAAGCCAAACACATCCACCTGAATATCCCGAATATGCTTTATAGCCCCATCGCCATACTTAATATCTAAAATTTCCTTAATCGACATCAGGGCATGCAATAAACGCATTTCTCCCCCACTACCAAAGGCCAAACCCAAAACGCCGCCTTTATCTTCGCCTACGTCCGCAAACTCAGACTTAAACGGAGTGCCCACGCCGGGGATATAAATCCGAAAACAATCACGGTCATCGCTCCTATCCTTGGCAGCAAGAAACAGCCGGGCCACATTACTCATCGCCTGCTTTGCTGTCGGTTTTACTTGCTCCTGGTAAAGGTTATTACCCGTGCCATCGAAATAAATACTGATTTTAGGGTACAAACGACATTGAATCCGCTCTATGGGCGTCCCGCCAAACGAGAATTCCTTGTTCACTCTCGCGTGTGTAGCTTGCTGAGCAGCAGCCAGCAATACCGTATCCTCAATATAAGCACCAGATTGAGTCAAACTCATCATTAATCCTTATTTATCTTCACAATCAAAACCGGTCGTATATTGCAATTCAACCGTATTTAAATCTCTAAATATGACACATAAATTACGTTCTCTTTTAAACATGTCATCACTTGAAATAGGCATTCTGGGTGGTAGATTCACCATCAATACATGGTCTTCTTTAGGGATTAAGACTTTTCCTTCCGTACGAATACCATCTTTGTTATAAAAAGAAGGCTCTCCTATCGCACTAAAAGTCCACATTACTTTTACAGGCTTACGCCAGTCGGTGACGTTGTAGCAGCAAACAATGCCCCCCCCGCCCGGTCCATTAGCATTAGCCGCACCCGCATTAGCCGCCCAGTTCGTGCCCACAAAAGCCTGCGAAATAGGCCGATTGGTATGATTAGCCAGAATCATATTTAAAGCCTTCCCACCGCCACCGGTAAACGGCTGATCCGAACCATCCGCCAAACTGGCACACCCTGCCAGCAGCGTCATTAGCACGGTGATCAACACCACATTCAGCATTTTCATAAATCGCCTCTCATTCCGTTTAAAGCCCCAATTAGCACGGGTACATATCCCATATAAATTTATTAATTCAATGGCATTCGTCTTGCTATATTTTTGTCTTACTATATCAGCAAGCAGGTAAAGTATGGGCACGGTAAATACCCTGATATTTATTACCCCCTTATTCCAAAGGGTATTTCTCACAGGTATAACCCCCTTCATCACAAACAAAGCACAATAAAAAAGCCCGCTACTTACGGGCCTGATTCATACTTTGTTAATCAACAACTTAAAACACCATGATTCGGGCTCCTCACCCGCCACCGGAATCAAAATACTGATCAAGCGGCTATCTGCAACACCACTTTCCCCAGATTACGGTTTTCTGCCACCCAAGTATGGGCAGCGGCGGCCTCTTCCCAGTTAAAGACGCGATCGAGCGTGATCTTTAAATC
>JBOFGM010000257.1:0-1971 GCA_051649105.1 Iodobacter sp.
ATTCGTCGGCTTTACTCTGATCTTTAGTAATTACTTTATTACAGGCACAGTAATAACAAATGGTATTACAGAATGGCAGATGAAAATAAAGGGAAAGTGGCTTCGCCGTGGTACCAGGTTGTTGCTGGATGACACTCTGCTTGTAAGTTTCAGCATCCATTGCAGCAAACCGGTCCGCAGTGGGGTAGGATGTGTACCTTGGTCCTTTTCCATTGTGCTGACTAATCAGTTCCCGGTCAAAATCAAGCTGATGTAGTACCATAGTGATATTTTCAGACTGCATTTCCACACCTGTTTTAGTTAGTATGGGTGTAGCTTGCCCAGATTCATTTTTCATAACCTTGATCGAGATCAACACAAGCGTGACAATATTCGCGCAATTGATGATATCGAGTACATAAACTAAACGATTCTATGACCATGACATCTCACATCCCAGTGCGCGATCTAAGCCTTAAACATCTTCGCCAGAGCTGTGTGAACTGCAGCTTGCGAGAGCTGTGCTTGCCAATTGGGCTATCCACAGATGAAATGCGCGAACTCGACAACCTGATCACCCAGGCCAAACCCATTAAGCGGGGCGAAGCGCTGTACCGTGCAGGTGAACCGTTCCGGTCGTTATTTGCCATCCGGCTTGGTTTCTTTAAAGCGAGTGTGATTTCTGAAGATGGTCGTGAACAGGTTACCGGTTTTCATATGACGGGCGAGCTGATGGGAATGGATGCCGTCAGTGCGGATCACCATACCTGTGATGCGATTGCGCTGGAAGACAGCGAAGTATGTGAACTCCCCTTCACCGATATGGAAGAACTCAGCCGCCGCATTCCGGCCCTGCAGCATCACCTGTATAAAATGATGAGCCGCGAAATTGTGCGCGACCACGGTGTGATGTTATTGCTGGGCAATATGAAGGCAGAAGAGCGTATTGCGGCTTTCTTGCTGAATTTATCGCAGCGCTTTGCCATTCGTGGTTATTCGGCCAGCAGTTTTCATTTACGGATGACCCGTGAAGAAATCGGCAGCTATCTGGGTTTAAAACTGGAAACCGTCAGCCGCTCGCTGTCTAAATTCCAGGAAAATGGCTTAATTAAAGTACAGAACCGTCTGATTGAGATCATCGATCCGGCCGCACTGAAACAACTGATTAATAACTGCCAGCAATAAGCGATGGAAGTCACTCCGGAAGGCCCTGTTCTGTTACTTGCACCAGCGGCCATTCTGGAGTCATTGCAAGCACGTCTGTTAACGCTGCAAAAAACGCAGCTGATGCTTCTTCCCCTTGATCTGCAATCGGCCATTCCGGCCCTGCCTGCTGGCGGTCTGCTTATTTCAGCCGGCCACAGCAGTCTGGACCATTATTTGCAAAGCGCAGGCTGGGCAAGCGAGCAAGGCTGGCTGCATACGGATATGGCCCTGATGGGCGAGCCGCAATGCGCCGCCAAGCTGGGCTGGATCTTATCGGCCAGCGGCACAGCAGCATCACTCTCTGCCGCCGCACCGTTTCTGGACGCACTGGCCCCGGCCGGACGCAACAGCTGGCTGCATGCCGGAGGACCAGGAGCCGCCAGCTTTCTGGCTTCTTTACAGCAAATCCTGACGCAACCCCTGCTGGAAAGCTGGCGGGTAATGTTTCCGGATGGCAAACCCACCCCCAAAGCCGATCTGAACCAGCTGGCCAGTCTGCAGGCCGCTCAGTGGCAAACCATCGCTCCTCTTTGCCAGCAATACCTGGCGCTCGCCGGGGATCGCAGCTATCAGGCGTTTCATCCTCAGCTTAATGAATTCAATCTGCCCGCCCAAATGGAGCCGGCACTGGCGCTGGCCCGGTTTTTAAATCAGTTTTTTAAAACCGCCAGCGTTTAAGCTAACCGTTGCGCCATAAAAAAAGCCCCGTTAGGGGCTTTTTTTGTCGGTCAGACTAAATGACGCGGGCAAATACCGGGAGATCACCGATCTCCCGGAGAGCACCTA
>JBOFGM010000258.1:0-2075 GCA_051649105.1 Iodobacter sp.
CGGACAAAGGGAAAAAAACGCTTTGAATCAGTACCCCGCAACTGGCTCCAAAAAAAGCCCCTATCATGGGGCCGGCCACCAGTAAACGCAGACTGTCTTTAACCCGCAGCTCCCCATTTTGGGCAAACCGGGGCAGTAAAGCCGCCACGAGGAGAGGCTGCAAGATGTCCAGCACCGCCACCTGGGCCACACCCCAGACAGGGTAACCCTGCAGCGCCGGCAAAACCCAGGAGCAAAGCGCAATGGTGATCAGGCTGCGCGGGCCCGCCAGCAACAGGGCTGCCACCGCCACCCCGGTATGCAAATTAAACAGGTGCAGGCCTGAAAATAACTTCCAGCTGATCACGCTTGAGGAAATATACGCCGAAGCAATAAGCAACTGCTGTAGCCAAGGCCTACGCATTAATATTGCTCTCCCTGAGCCGATTTGTTTTTTTTATAGAAATAAGGCAAATCTAATATTTACGCAGCATGATTCGGTAGTTGAGAAAAAAAATCAAGTCCGGCATATCTGCGCCCTCGCTGGCAGGACGGGTATAATCACCCGCTACGCTTTTCTGTGAATGCCATCTGCCATGACGCTTCCTGCTCTGCCTCCTCTGGGCCAACGCACCCAAATCGCCGGATTACATGGTTCGGGCGATGCCTGGGCCTTAAGCCAATATGCAAAAATCTCTCGTCCGCTGGTGGTCTTTACCTCCAGCGCGCAGGTGGCCGGCCGCTTAAAAGAAGAGATCGCCTTTTTAGCGCCTGAGAAAAATATTGTCTTGTTCCCGGACTGGGAAACCCTGGCTTACGATCATTTCAGCCCGCACTCTGACCTTATTTCCGAGCGCTTAGCCGCACTTTGGCAAATCCGTCAGAATCAGGCGGAAGTGGTGATTGTGCCGGTGCAAACCGCCATGGGCATTCTGCCTCCGGTGGAATATCTGGCGGCATACACCTTCTTCCTTAAAAAGGGAGAGCGGATTGATGCCGATCAATTGCGGGCCGATATGGCCTTTGCCGGCTACAGCCATGTCACGCAAGTCTATGGTCCTGGTGAGTTTTCTATCCGCGGCGGGCTGATCGACTTATTTCCGATGGGCTCCACCCTGCCTTTCCGGATTGATCTTTTTGGCGATGAAATTGAAACCATCCGCACCTTTGATGTGGATACCCAGCGCAGCCTCTATCCGGTGCCGGAAATCCGGCTGTTACCCGCCCGTGAGTTTCCACTGGATGAAAAAGGTCGCACACAATTTCGCCAGCGTTTCCGGGAAGTGTTTGAGGGCGACCCGACCAAGGCGCGTATTTATAAAGAAATAGGCAGTGGCGGCACCCCCGCCGGGATTGAATACTATCTGCCGCTGTTTTTTGAACAAACAGCCACCCTGTTTGACTATCTGCCTAAAGATGCCGTGCTGGCACTGCATGGCGAGTTATTACAAGCTGCGGAGCAATTCTGGGCCGAAACCCAGGATCGTTACCGCAATTTATCCGGCGATAAAGAACGCCCGATTTTACCGCCTAAAGTGTTGTATCTGAGCCCGGACGCCCTGTTTGCCGGCTTAAAAAAGCATCGCCGGCTGGAATTTATTGATGGTGAAAACACCCTCACCGCCGCTCTGCCCGCGCTGAATGTAGACCGCCGGGCAGAAAATCCGCTGCTCAAACTGACTGATTTTATTGCCAGCCACCCGGGGCGGATTTTGCTTTGCGCAGAAAGCCTGGGCCGGCGTGAAACCATGGCCCAGTTTTTTGCCGAATACGGCCTTAAACCCACGCTGATTGAAGGCTGGGAAGAAATTGTCAAAAGCAAAGATAAAGTCTTACTGACCGCCGCCCCGTTTTATAACGGCTTTGTACTCAATGACAGCAAGCTTAAAAAACCGCTGGCGATTATTACAGAAGCAAATCTCTATGCCATGGTGGCGCAAAGCCGCGGCAAACGGCAGCAAAAGCGCAGCAATACCGACGCCATGCTGCGGGATTTGTCCGAACTTAAAATTGGCGACGCCGTGGTACATGAAGGCCATGGGATTGGCCGCTATTCTGGTCTGACCAGTATGGATCTGGGCGAGGGCGAAACCGAG
>JBOFGM010000259.1:0-2647 GCA_051649105.1 Iodobacter sp.
ATGATTTAAATTCATGTGGAATTACAATAAATGCAACGCAATGGCTGTGTAATTATAATAACGAGCGCCCGCATATGGGATTAGGCGGCATCACCCCTCAACTGGCATTACATCACTGACTTTTAAGTGAACTTAAAAATGGGGGGGGTACCATTGATTTCATCTGCACGGCCCATAAAAATATCCATAGAAAGGTTTTCAAAGTTATAATTAATCTGCACTGCACCCTCAACCTGGCAATTAGCACTGCGTTGCTATTCAACCTTTAAGAAAAATTATCTAATGAAATACAGACGAGAGATTGACGGACTCAGGGCACTTGCTGTATTGCCAGTCATACTGTTCCACGCCGGATTTGAGACTTTTAGCGGCGGTTTTGTCGGCGTTGATATCTTCTTCGTTATTAGCGGTTACTTAATTACCACAATCATTCTGTCTGAGCTTGAGCAAGACAAATTCTCAATAGTTAATTTCTACGAGCGACGAGCCAGGCGTATTTTGCCTGTGTTATTCCTTGTAATGCTTGTCTGTATCCCATTTGCCTGGCTCTATCTGTTGCCTGGCGATATGAAAGACTTTTCCCAGAGCCTGGTAGCGGTTTCTGTATCGGCTTCCAATATTTTGTTTTGGCGTGAAAGCGGTTACTTTGACACGGCAGCGGAACTTAAACCACTGTTACATACGTGGAGCTTAGCGGTAGAGGAGCAGTACTACTTTCTGTTTCCGCTTTTTTTGATGCTATTTTGGAAACTTGGTAAGCGTTGGATAGTTGTAACACTGGGGCTTTTATTCGTTATCAGCCTTACGGTAGCGCAGTGGGCGGCATACGCAAAGCCAACCGCGGCCTTTTTTCTTTTGCCGACACGTGGCTGGGAGCTGTTAATTGGTGCTTTCGCAGCCTTTTACCTGGCTCACGCTAATCGTAAAGAATCAGGCAAAGCTTTAAGTGAGTCAGGCGGTTGGCTGGTATTGCCTTGATTCTATATGCTGTTTTTTGTTACAGCAAAGCAACACCCTTTCCTGGTATCTATGCGCTTGTTCCAACTTTAGGTACGGTACTGATTATCTTGTTTGCGACCCAGCAGACTACTGCAGGCAAATTCATAGGGAATAAAGCATTCGTTGGCATTGGGCTAATCAGTTACAGCGCATACCTCTGGCATCAGCCATTGTTCGCTTTTGCTAAGATATTTACATTCAACTTGATTACGGTCCAGACAACTATTATCTTAATTTTATTAAGCTTTGCTATTGCCTTTTTTAGTTTCAAATATGTAGAGACCCCTTTTAGATCCAAGACCAGGATTAATCAAAAGATGATCTTTGCACTATCCATTGCAGGTGCGTTATTTTTTATTTCAGTCGGTTTTGTTGGTCATATTAAGGACGGGTTCCCAGGCAATCATACTTCAATTACTCAAGCTATTGGTGATTGGCAACATCCTGGAAACCTGACTAAAACAAATATAGATGGCTTCTATAAGTCAAATATTAACAAGCCGTTAGATGTTTTATTTTTCGGCGATTCTCATGCAGAGCAGTTCGCGCCACTTTCATCCGAGATTGAGGCTTTGGGATCTAATGTCGGATTTTTAAGCGGCGGTGGTTGTCCGCCAGTTCCTGATTTATTGGATGACTTACATCCGCATTGTTTTAGTTTATTTGAAAAGCTAAATCAAGTCTTAAGTCGTGAGAATAATATTAGCAAAGTGGTTATTGCTGGTTGCTCTAATTGCTACTTCATCGACCAATCTCCTTCATCACCAACACCGGGCGACAAGTTTAATTATTATTATCTGAGTGGCAGTGAGAAGCTTTTCTTTAAAGACGGCAAAGGCCGGTCAGAGGCGATTGTCAGCTTAAATAATTTCCTAAAAAAACTTTCATTGAAATACAAATTGGTTTTTATTGGAGATAATCCTCTTTCCGAAAACTTTGATCCAACGGTACTTTTATCGCACAAGATTCGTGGCGATTCAATTTTCTTTAAGAATCGGTATCCAAATTTTAGTCAGAATGAATTTCAAATCACAAAAGAAGAACTTATTCTGGATGACCAATTAAGATCAGCGACTCCTTCAGGAGCTGCTTACATTAGTCTGGTTGATATCGTCTGCCCTGGCAGCATCTGCAAGGCGACAGATAACAAAGGTTTTCCTGTGTATAAGGATGGAAACCATATGCGTCCAGCCTTTGTTAAGGAAGTTGTTGGGCCTCATTTGATGAAATTATTAAGATAAGAGTTGTAATTCAGATACTGCAAAGCGGCCTGCAGCAGAATTTGGTGGCGGTTTCTAGCACTTGGGCTTTTGCCTGCCTGGGTGGCGTGCCTCGGTGTCTGCCTGCATTTTGGCTTCGACACCTATCTTCTTAAGGCGCTTGTTTTCGCCCTCCAGCTCTTTCATGCAAGCCACGTCCATACCACCAAACTTAGCGCGCCATTTATAAAATGCTCGCGGCACAGATCCAGGATGGTCGAACCGGTTTCGGCCGGTGTTATCCGTCATTGGCGTTATGAATTAATTACGGCTTTCATGCAGAAACTTCATGGCGAGAAATGGTATATATAATATTTATTTAAACACCAATAAAAACAGGCCTGTTTTTAGGTTCTCTATAAATTTTATATAAAACAGCAATCCCTCAA
>JBOFGM010000260.1:0-1816 GCA_051649105.1 Iodobacter sp.
CTATCTGGCCAAATTAAAGGCCATTGGCGTGGCCACCGATCATCTGCATTTTGCCGATATGCCCCATGCATTTTTAAACCTGGAAAACCTGGTTAAAGAAGAATGCCAGCGCACCTATAAAAGCATCGGTTCCTGGTTAAATCTGAAAAAAAGCCAGAGCTGATCGCGGCCCAAAAAAAGCCCGGCATCTCTGCCGGGCTTTTCTAAACCAACCGTTTTACTTTAATGGTTGTGATGCCAGCGGATTACCGCCTAAGGCATTAGAAATATCTGCAATCGCCTTTTGCGCGCGAACACTGTTACCTGCGCCATCCAGTGGAGGGGAAATTACAGCAATACCGAATTTACCCGGAGAAACAGCAATAATCCCGCCGCCTACACCGCTTTTTGCGGGTAAACCGGTTTTATACAGCCACTTACCCGAATCATCGTACAAACCAGCGGTAGCCATCACCGCCAGAATTTCCGGCACATTAGCGGTTTTAACCACTTGCTTGCCAGTAATCGGGTTTTTACCGCCATTAGCCAGCGTTACGGCCATCACGGCCAGATCTTTTGCATTTACACCCACCGAACACTGACGGGTATAGATATCGGTTGCGCGATCCGGATCAGACTTAATTTTGCCGTAAGCGTACATTAAACGGCCAATCGCCTGGTTACGCTGATTGCTTGCAGCTTCAGACTGGTACACTTCATTCAACACAGTCAGACGACGGCCGGCGAAATCATTGTAAAAGCCCTGGATATTGCCCCAGATTTCATCGTAATTGCCGCCCTTCACCATGCTGGTGGCAGCAATAGCGCCAGGATTGACCAGCGCATTCATTTCTGCGCCACGGTTTTGCTCAATCGCCACGATAGAATTGAAGGCTTGGCCTGTTGCATCCACACCCTGATTATTCAGGATGGCTTCGGTGCCCGACTCTTCAATCACCTTGGCCATGGTAAAGACTTTAGAGATCGACTGAATCGACACTTCTGAAGTCACATCACCCTTGGTGTAGATCTTGCCATCGGCAGTGACTAAAACGATGCCAAACAACTTGGAATCCACCTTAGCCAAAGCCGGAATATAGTCGGCGTTTTTGCCTTCTTGTAAGCCTTTGTAATTATCATAAGCCGCATCCAGTGCGCGCTCTACATCGGCTTTATTAAATAAATCCTTGGCGCTGGCGACACCAGAAAATGCCATTACAACGGCTAACAGGCCACTGCGTAATTTCATGAAGAAAATCCTTGTTAACAGACCATCGGTCGGGACTTGCTTGACAAAAATATACCCATTATTCACAAAGTAGAAGCTGCATTATGTCTGTTGCAAATCAGCCTTAAGACTGGCATGTAAGCCATTTGCCCGACATAAAACCCCATATTTAAGCGCTGCGAATATCACAAAATAAACCAATTTTATTGATAAATATTACCAACAGAATCATCATTCCAATGGAATATCAGCCACAGGTCGGATTCAGAATATTCTGACAAACACCCTCCATGTTTTAGTCTTGCTCTGCATCCAGAGTGACCACAGGGCGCAGCGCAGCGCGAATCGCCGCCTCATCCGGTATTGAGCCCGCCTGCCAGCGAATCACCCGGATTCCGGCCGAGGCCAGTGCCTTATCTTTTTTAGCGTCAGCTTGCTGACGCCGCTCTTGCTTATGTGTGGCATCATCCAGCTCAATGACCGCCACAATACTGCCGTCTTTCAGGCAAACCACAAAATCGGCGCTCATCCGGCTGATCCGGTTCAGCCAGGATTGATAGTTATGCCCCTTCTTAACCCCCAGCAAACAAGACAATTGCACCTGTGCCA
>JBOFGM010000261.1:0-7616 GCA_051649105.1 Iodobacter sp.
CCGCATTCCAGCTATCTGGATGCAGAAGCCTTTAAAGATATGCAAATCCAGACTCAGGGTGAATTTGGTGGTCTGGGCATTGAAGTGAGCATGGAAGACGGGCTGGTGCGCGTGGTCTCGCCTATTGAAGACACTCCGGCTTACCGTGCGGGCGTTAAACCCGGTGATTTTATTGCCAAAATTGACGACACCCCGGTGCAAGGCATGTCGCTTAATGATGCCGTATCAAAAATGCGTGGCAAAACAGGCTCATCGGTAACGCTGACTTTACTGCGTAAGGGTGAAACCAAACCGATTATCCTGACACTGAAACGCGCCGTTATCAAAGTACAAAGCGTTAAATCCAAAATGGCCGAACCTGGCTATGGCTATATCCGCGTGGCTCAGTTCCAGGAACACACCACAGAAAATGTAGCCCAGGCACTGGATGCGCTTTACAAAGAAAATAAAGCCCCGCTCAAAGGCGTGATTCTGGATTTACGTAATGATCCGGGTGGTCTGTTGAATGGTGCCGTGGGTGTGTCTGCTGCATTCTTGCCAAAAGATGCCTTAGTGGTTTACACCGAAGGCCGCACAGCGGATTCCAAAATCAAACTGACCGCCAGCAAAGAAAACTATCTGCGCAGCAATGGTAAGGATGATTACTTTAAAAACACGCCAAAAGACGTGAAAACCGTTCCGCTGGTGGTATTGGTCAATGGCGGCTCCGCTTCAGCCTCCGAAATTGTAGCGGGTGCCTTGCAGGATCATAAGCGCGCCATTGTGGTGGGTACTCAGACCTTTGGTAAGGCATCGGTACAGACCATTATGCCTATCGACAGCAAAACAGCGCTGAAACTGACCACGGCCCGTTACTTTACGCCCAATGGCCGTTCGATCCAGCTGAAGGGAATTACGCCGGATATCGAAGTGGAAGACGCAACACTGAATGGCAAAGAGCAAAGCGCTTTCCGTATTCGTGAAGCCGATCTGGGGCATCGCTTAGATAATCCAAGCGATAAAGACGCCGCAGTTAAAAAGAGTGCATCTGAAACCAAGGTTGAGCCTAAAAAGCAAAAACCGGTTGCCTCAGAAACCAGCGCCGATGAAAATCCACGCGAACTGGTCTCTAAAAACGACTATCAGCTGCAACAAGCGCTGAATATTCTGAAAGTGCAGCAAATTTTGCAAAATAAGAGCGTGCCAGCTCCTGCTCCGGCAAAATAAGCCTGAGTTTGATCCGACGCGATACAAAAACAGCTCCTGCGGGAGCTGTTTTTTTTTCACCGGCTGACAAAGCCCGTCTGCGGGGGCTAAACTGGTAAAACCCTTCAGGGAGAATGGCCATGAAATCCGACACCGACACCCTCGCAAGGCAGCATGAGATTATTTTCTTTGCTCTGCCAGAACAGCAAGCCATTGAAGCTGCGCATTACCTGGCGACCCTTCCCGGGATCACGGTGCGCGTTTTCCCCGGCGAAAACCGCATCGCTGTGCATTATGCTTTGCCAGCCCATACCCTCAGCAGTATTGAACAGCACCTTAGTCAGGCGGGTTTTCATTTAGATGAAAGCATTATGAGTAAGATCAAACGGGCTCTGGCGCATTATTGCGAAGATATTGCCATCAGTAATTTAGAAATCCCTGAACACAATATTAAAAACAGCGATATCTACGCCAAAGTCTGGAGTAATCATCCCCACGGGGATCATGACGACACGCCAGAAGAACTTCGCCGTTATTTATAAGTTTACGCACCACCCCGAATCACCGAAAATGCCGGCTGACACCCATCCGATTGATCTTATTTTGCGACCTTTTCCATGAGCTTTTGCCCGAACAGCCCCTTGCCATCGGATACCACCGATTTTGCCGACCAGGATTTGCTGCGTTACAGCCGCCATATTCTGCTGGATGAAATTGGTATTGAAGGCCAGGAAAAGCTCAGCGCGGCTCATGCCCTGATTATCGGTGCCGGCGGCCTTGGCTCGCCGGTGGCCCTCTATCTGGCATCCGCCGGAATTGGCACGCTGACCATTGTGGATGATGATCATGTGGAGCTGAGTAATCTGCAGCGGCAGATTATTCATACCTCGGCCAGCCTGGGGCAGAATAAAGCCCTGTCAGCGGCTGAAGCAATTAAGGCGCTTAATCCGCATATCAAAGTGAATGCCATCACCACCCGGGCCAGTGGCGAGGTTTTAAATCAGCTGGTGGCCGGGGCAACCGTTGTGCTCGATTGCTGTGATAATTTTGCCACCCGTCATGCGGTCAACCGGGCCTGTGTGGCCCATAAAGTGCCCCTGGTATCGGGAGCAGCCGTTCGCTTTGATGGCCAGCTCACCACTTTTGATGCCAGAAATAAAGAGGCCCCCTGCTATCACTGCTTATTTGGTGAAGAAGGCGATGCCAGTGACGGCCCCTGCGCCACCTTTGGTGTCTTTGCCCCCTTGGTCGGGATTATTGGTGCTGCTCAGGCGGCTGAGGCACTCAAGGTGATTATGGGGCTTGGCACGGCGCTGACAGGTCGCCTGCAACTACTGGATGCAAGGAATATGGTCTGGCGGGAAATGCGTTATAAACGCGATCCGGCCTGCCCGGTTTGCGGGCTTTCTCATGCCATGGCACCCCGGCCTGCGTAGACAAAACCAGGCCCTGTAAAATAAATACCAGCCTGTTGCGTAGACAAACGGCATAAAAGCTGCAATAGTAGTGCCCATGAAAGCGCCACACCGCCCCCTTTTCGTTTCTATGCCAGCCCAGAGCTGGTGCTACCGCCACTATATGATACTGGCGGCCTGAACTCATTTATTTGAACAATGCCGCCGGTCCTCTGGCGGCATTGTTGCATCTGCATTCCCCATGGGCTCGGCGGCTTAATCCACACAAGGATCGAGAACATGACATCGCATATTATTCTGACGGGCGACCGCACTACCGGACCACTGCATTTAGGCCACTTTGTAGGTTCACTGCAAAACCGTCTGGCATTCCAGGATAAACACACTCAATTTCTAATGCTGGCCGATGCCCAGGCGCTGACCGATACCGATCATGATGTAGTGCATCGCAATGTTTTAGAAGTTGCGCTGGATTACCTTGCCGTTGGCCTTGATCCGGCTAAAAACACTATTTTTATTCAGTCGCAGGTGCCGGAGCTTTCCGAGCTGACTTACTACTTTATGAATCTGGTGACCGTTGCCCGTCTGGAGCGCAACCCTACGGTGAAAGAAGAAATTCGCCAGAAGAATTTTAACCGTGATATTCCGGCCGGATTTCTGACCTACCCTGTGAGCCAGGCCGCCGACATTACGGCGTTTAAAGCCACAGCCGTACCCGTTGGTGCCGATCAGGCCCCGATGATTGAACAGACCAATGAAATTGTCCGCCGCTTTAATACGCTGGCAGGTAAAGATATTTTGCTGGAAACCCGGGCGATTATTCCGCAAACAGGCCGGCTGCCCGGCGCGGATGGCAAATCTAAAATGAGTAAATCTCAGGGCAATGCGCTGCATTTATCCGCCAGCCCGGACGAAATCACTCACTTTGTTAAAATGATGTACACCGATTCAAACCATCTGCGCATTAATGATCCGGGCCGGATTGAAGGCAATGCGGTGTTTACCTTTTTAGATGCCTTTGAACCGGATATCAGCTTTGTGGATGATCTGAAAGCCAAATACCGCAAAGGGGGCTTAGCCGATTCAGTGATCAAGCAGCATTTAGAAGTGCGCCTGCAAGAGCTGATTGAGCCGATCCGTACCCGCCGGGCAGAACTGGCCAAAGATCCGGCCCATGTGATGAAAATCCTGAAAACCGGCACCGCCCATGCCCGCACTGTTGCCGCCGCCACCCTGGCTGAAGTCAAGTCGGCACTGGAGTTGGACTATTTTAGCTAATGCGAAAGCGAAAACTGCTTAACAGATTATTGAAAAAAGCCGCCAGGCTAACACCTTAAAACGGGTGGTTTTTTTCAAACTCTGTTTAACCCCGGCAAGACCAGACGGGCATTGGCCGTTGTTGCAACGGCCAACTCTTCCAGACTGATTCCCCGTAATTGGGCCAGTACCGCCGCCATTTTAACCAGCTCAGCCGGTTCATTGCGCTGACGGTCTTTCCAGGCTGGCGGAATATCGGGCGCATCGGTCTCCATCACCAGTGCATCCAGCGGTAAATCCGTGGCCAGTTTACGGATGCGCTGCGAGCCGGCATAAGTCATTGCCCCGCCAAAACCCAGCTTAAACCCCAGCGAGATAAAAACTTCCGCTTGCTGAACGCTGCCATTAAAAGCATGGGCAATGCCGCCTTTAACCCGCCATTTGCGCAGATATTTCAAAACCTGATCCTGCGCCCGGCGTAAATGCAGCAGTACCGGCAGATCGAAATCGCGGGCAAGCTTCAGCTGCGCCTCAAAAATCTCAATTTGCCGGTTTGCATCCAGCCCTGGCACATAAAAATCCAGACCCATTTCACCCACCGCCACCGGCTGCTGCTCTGCCAGATACTGCTGCAATATCTGTAAATGAGCATCCTGATGCGAGGCGATATAGAGCGGATGCAGACCAAAAGCCGGAAAACAGCCATAGCGCTGCCGCATGGCCACAGTATCGGCAAAAGTCGCGACACTGACGGCCGGCACCACCAGCTGCATTACCCCAGCCTGCCGGGCAGCGGCCACCATTTCATCCCGGTCTGCGGCAAATTCCGGCGCATCCAGATGGCAGTGGGTATCGATCCACATAGTAATCCTTAAAGGGCAATCGCGATCCCGGTTTTAGCGGGAGATCCGGCGCAAAGATTCCCGCCTGAGCAGGAATCACGACACGGTATTCTCTTAGAAGCGCATTACCACCAGACGGGTTCGGCTTCCAGCTCCACGCCAAAGCGGGCGCGGACATCGGCCTGAACGGCTGCAGTCAGTCTGGCCACATCGGCTTTTGTGGCTCCGCCATGATTCACCAGCACCAGCGCTTGTTTCTGATACATACCCACCGGCCCCAGCTGACGCCCTTTCCAGCCAGCTTGCTCGATCAGCCAGCCGGCAGCCAGCTTGTAATAATCCCCGGCAGGATAAGACACCATACCCGGATGAGCGGCCAGTACCCGGTTGCGCAGCTCTGCCGGCACCAGCGGATTTTTAAAAAAACTGCCGGCATTGCCAATCACCGCCGGGTCGGGCAATTTACGCTGACGCACCTGAATCACGGCCTGAGCAATGGCCTGTGCCGAGCGCGGCAAGCCCTGCAATTCCTGCTCAATATCGCCATAGCTGGTTTTAACACTGGCAGTTTTGGGCAGACGAAATACCACTTCGCCAATCAGCCAGCGGCCGGCTTCAGCCTGTTTAAAACAACTGTCCCGATAGGAAAGCTGACATTCTGCGGCGGTAAAGATCCGGGCCGCCCCATCTTCCAGCGAGTACGCCGTCAGCTCATATAAGTAATCTTTTACTTCGGCACCATAAGCGCCGATATTTTGCACCGGTGACGCCCCGACGGTGCCGGGAATTAATGACAGGTTTTCCAGACCGGCCCAGCCTTGCGCCAGGGTCCACTGCACAAACTGATGCCAGTTTTCGCCGCCGGCTGCCGCCACATACCACGCATCGGCGTCTTCTTTAACCAGCCGCCGCCCCTTCAATGCCACGGCAATCACCAGGGCATTAATCTCTTCTGGCAAAACCAGATTACTGCCACCGCCCAAAACCCGCCATGGCAAGGCTTTAAGCACCGGATCCCGGCAGATTTCTGCCAGCTGAGCCGGATCATTCAGCTGAATATAATGGCTGGCTATAGCAGGTAAGCCCAGGGTATTGGCTTGTTGCAGGTCGAAGTGATATTGAACAGTGGTCATAACAGGCTGGGATCGAAGGCAAAACGTGATTATCCTCCACCCAGACAAAAAAAACCCTCACACCGGAGTGTGAGGGTTAAAACTAGTGAGCTTGCTAAATCACTAACCAGAACTTTTTACTGACGGACCTTACTCATTGCGCCCATCAGACTACCTGCACTGTCATCACCATCCAGCGACCAGCTGAATGCACCACCCAGGCCATTGGCTTTGACGTAATCCAGTTTGGTCTGAATCACTTCAGGGGTGTCATAAGACCAGAAAGTGCTGCCATCGTACTTCCATGACTGCTTGGTCACCGGATGAACAAAGACTGAACCCGCTGCATTTTTCAGCACGCGATAATCTTCAATCCCTGATTCATAGGTCCCCTTGGCAGGTCCTGTAGCGGACTGATACAGGCCATTATTGATATTAGGAACCCCTGTCCAGCCGCGGCCGTAGAATGGAATACCCAATACAATCTTGCTGGCCGGAGCACCGGCTGCCACCAGGTTTTTCACCGCGCTGTCAATATTGTATTCGGCAGCAAGGCCTGGCTTACCCGTCTTAGGATCCAGATAACGCGGGCTGGCCGGATCATTATAAAGATGCGACTGGAAGTCGGTAGGACCCTTGGCATCCCATCCGCCATTAAAGTCGTAGGACATCAGGTTGATCCAGTCGAGATACTTGGAGTATTCGCCAGGCTCGGTCATCGCAATCTTTTCTGCCCCGGCACCAATTGCCACGGTCAGGCCATATTTCTTACCTGTCGTTGCAGCCAGCGCATCCAGCTGAGCACGGAACTCTTTTAACAGCAGCGTGTTATTTTGCTTATCGTTTGGCGACACGGTGTTGGTGCCGATCCCTTGCACACCCGGGTATTCCCAATCGATATCAATCCCGTCAAACACGCCTGCCGCAGTGCCTTTACCGCCCGCATTGGAGCCGGCATCAAACGGAATATTGCCCTTGATATAAAGATCAATACAACTGGAGACTAATTGCTTGCGATTGGCATCGGTTGCCGCAGCATTAGAGAACCACTTGGACCAGGTCCAGCCGCCCAGCGAAATAAATACTTTCAGATTTGGGTTTTTGGCTTTCAGTTTTTTAAGCTGATTAAAGTTACCCTTTAAGCCGCCCTTGCCATCTTCACCCCAGGTATCGCCCACGCCATCCACAGATTCGCTGGCTGAAAAGCCTTTTTGGAAATCTGCCCAGCCATCGCCGCCATCTTGTGAGCCATTTTCTGCCTTGGTCACAATGCCGCATTCATAGCCGCCATTTTTGGCATACACATTACCAAAGGCATAATTCAGGAAGGTCATTTTTGCTGCAGAACCGCTGGTTTGTACCTGTTTCACCAGATAGCCGCGGTCATAAATTCCCCACTGCGCAAAATAAGACCCAACCTGTTTACCGCCAGACGGTACAGGAGTAGGAACAGGAGTCGGACCCGGTGTTGGTACTGGCGTTGGTACAGGAGTTGGAACCGGTGTCGGTACTGGTGTTGGCACAGGAGTCGGAACCGGTGTCGGCACGGGTGTTGGCACAGGAGTCGGAACTGGTGTCGGAACCGGTGTTGGCACCGGTGTTGCGCCACCACAGACGCCCAGATCTACCCAAGGCTTACCCGAACCGGTATTGGTTGACGGATCGTCACCCTGAGTCCACCACTGCGCTTTGTAATTATGGTTTTTATACGTTACAGACTGACCACCTGTATATGCAATGGTCGGGCTCCATGTCAGGAAACAAGCTGACGGAGCAGGCGTTGGAACGGGTGTGGGTACCGGTGT
>JBOFGM010000262.1:0-3725 GCA_051649105.1 Iodobacter sp.
TTCAGCTCGGGCACTTTGGGATTAACGCTGGCCTGAATCGTGTAATCAATGGCATTGCTGTTTAAATCAAAGTTACCGTTGCCCTTTAATTTAAGAATCCCGGCCGTGGCATCCAGATCGGTATTGCTGGCCACGCCATGCTTCAGTACCAGGGTCGAGCGCAGTTCACTAAAATTAGTTCTGGCTTCCAGATTAAGCGGCTGGGTGGTTTCACCATTCATCATACTGATCTGGTGGCTGGCGGTGCGCAGCAGTGCTTCCAGATCGATCCCGCGCACAGCGCCCTGATTTAATAAAAAGCGCACATTGCCACCGGCCGTGCGGCGCAAATCACTGATTTGATTACCCACCGCTGAAATATCTAAATCCATATGGCTGCGGCCTTCAAAACGGCTGGTATCCAGCACGTCCGCCAGGAGGGCATTGATATTCATATTGGCCAGCTTTTGCTGTACCCGGAATACAGGTGTCTTTTTACTGGCATCCACTTCTAATGAACCGGTCAGCTGGCCTTCATATAAATTGGCGGCCAGCGGATTGAGGCTGATACGGCGGTTTTTGGCCAAAAACTCCAGCGAAATATCATTGATATGCAGTTTTTGCATAGCCAGCTCGCCAATTTTCAGCTTGCCGCTGGCATCCAGATTATTCAGCCACCAGAAATCAAAAGGCTTATCCGGATTCACAGTTTTAGCCCCGGCCGCCACCACTGGCAGATAGGGCGACAGATCCAGCTTATTCAGATCCACATCCACGGCGTAATGCGGGCGGACAAAGTCGGTGACTTCAATCTGCGCCTTGATCGGGGATTTATCCAGCTGGCCCTGGCTGGCCAGACTCAGCGATTCGGCCTGTAAGTTCAGCGTGCCGGTGCCCTGCAGATCCAGCCCGATTGCGCCGCGTGGCAAATTACGGTTGGTATAGCTGCCGCTTAAGCGGTAGGCCGGCAATCTGGCGATACTGCCTTTTAATAATTCCAGCGGGCTGGCAAAAGACAGGGATAAGTTTTGTTCCGGGCTGTTGAGTTTAACTTCAAAACTGGCGGTTTCGGTGCGCAGCAAGCCTTGTTGCATGCCGGCTAAGGTAGGAATGGTGGCTTTAGCGCTCAGCTGGCCGCTCGGGCTTTGCATATCCACATTCAGTAAAAGATGGTTAAGGCTGATGTTTTCTTTGGAAAACAGAATTTCAGGCACATTTAACTCACCTTTCCAGTGCTGGCCGGCGCGCTGGCCGGAGGCGGTTAATTTAAGCTCACCCCCATTAAAGCGCAGTGGCTGCCAGCCATAGACCAGATTACCCACGGTGGTGACTTTGACATCCTGCAGACGCAGCTCGGGTGAGCTGCCGCCTTTTTGTTCCAGTTCCAGCAGTAAATCGGCCACCAGCAGGCGATGATCGGCTTCGTGATAGCGCATGGCGGCAGACGCGCTTAAGGCGCCTTGCCATTGCACCGGCCGGTCACTGTCACCAATCAGCAGCATGCCATCCATATCCAGCCGTCCGGCTTTGGAATCGGATAAGTTTTTCATGGTCAGATTCAGGCGTGACAGACGAATGCTTTCGCCCAGGAACTCATCGGATAACTTAAAGGCCGCTTCAGAGAAATGAACGGTATCCAGCGAAAAACTCAGCTGTTTGGTTTGTGATTTGGGTGCCAGTAAATCTTCAAAATTATAGGTGCCGTCTTCGCGGCGAATCACATTGAGTTCTGGCTTTTCAAAATCCAGCGTTCTGATGGTGGCTTTACCCAGCAATAAAGGCCATGGGCTCAGCTCAACGCGTACCCGGTCGATATGAGAAAAGATTTCTTTGCTGTGAGGCTCTGTCAGCGTCACATTATCCAGCAGCAGGGCAGGTTGCGGCAGTAATACAATGCGGGCATCACCCCGGATGGTAAGCTGACGCTGTGTGTCTTTTTCCACCTTGAGTGAGAGCTCACTTTTGATCAGCTCAAAAGAGATAAAATAGGGCAGCGTGCCAAGCAGTGCGACAAGCACAACCAGCAAAAGCAGGCAAATTCGGAAGGGGCGAGAGTGTCGCCAATCAATGGTAGGACGATGCATATTAAGATTATCCCGAAGACTGGGATTAATTTCAAAGTTAAGATTACGAACACAAGATTAAAATGTGAAATTAAAGCACACCGGCGCTTTAATTTATATATGAAATCAGGCCAAAAAATGCCTGAAAAAACTCATTTACGCCTTATAAACATTGGTTTTATGATCTGTTACTGATCACCCGTCTGCACTGCAATCTGTGGTGTATTAAAAATTTCACTTAAAGAGAAAAAAATGGCTCTTGCAACAGAAATTAAAGTTCGTGGTTATCATCTGGATTTATATGGTCATGTAAATAACGCCCGTTATTTAGAATTTCTGGAAGAAGCACGCTGGGCTTTGGTCGATGAAAGCGGGGGTCTGGAGTGGTTTACCCAGGAGCGTCTGGCCTTGGTGATCAGCCGGGTGGATATCCGTTATAAGCGCCCGGCCACAATGGGCGACGTGCTTAAAATTGAAACCCATATGGCGTCCCTGGGTGAAAAAGAAGGCATTATTCATCAGCGGATTGTGCGTGCCGATAACGATAAACTGGTGGCAGAAGCCGATGTGACTTTTGCAGTGATTCATGCCAAAACACCCGGAGCCATGTTATTAGAGGGTGAATTGGGCCAGCGTTTACAAAACATGATGAATAGTTGAAATGATGCCACGTTTGTTTATTGCATTTTTAATTGCGCTGCTGGCAGGTTGCGGCAGTATTCCGGCAGATTTTGAGAAGCCAACGGTGACCCTGGCTGGGATCAGCGTGGGGGAAATTGGCCTGTTAGAGCAGCAATTTGTGCTGAGTTTACGGGTGGCTAATCCTAATAATCTGGATATTCCGGTTAATGGTCTGCAACTGGGGCTGGAAGTGAATGGCAAGCCCTTTGCCAATGGGGTGTCCGCCGAGCCGGTCACGCTGCCGCGCCTTGGGTCGGCCGTGGTCAAGCTGCGGGTCAGCACCTCTTTGGCCACATTTGTGCAGCAATATAACGCTCTGCAAGCAAGTGGCAAGCCAATCGCCTATCGTGTTAAGGGTAAGCTGTTTATTCCATTTCGCCCGGACGGGATTGCTTTTGATCGCCAGGGTGAGGTGGTTTTACCCTGAGTGAAACCGGCAAGCCTGCCGCTTGCGTCAGGTTTGCTTAAAAAACAGCATCAGATTTTGTAATCTTGCTGGCTTTTCTTTATTGTTTATTTCTGGAATTTAAATATGAGTGATCATGCTGCGGTATCTCATGATGAGCACGGAACGGATATTTCACCCAGCCCTTCCTTTATGGTGAAAAACCGGCTGAAGCTGATCATTGCCGGTGGTTTTTTTGCCTTTCTTTTGATTTTAATTATTGGCGTGGCTATTGGCATGACCAAAAGGAAGTTTGAAAAGACGCAATATATTGAGCAAATTGCCCGTTTAAAGGTGGCTTTTGAAGAAACGATTGAAACCCGTAAAGAGCTGGAGAGCAAAATCTCTGAGCTGAAAAATGAAGTGAAAGAAAAGAAAATTGAGGCCGAAGAGCTGGCGATTAAGGTAGAAGATCTGGAACGGCAAATTCAGCGCGGCGGCAGTGCTGCAACTACTCATGCTCCGGCAGCAGCAGGTGGCGAGTCGGCTGGAGCCGATGTAAAAACGCCGGGTGGCGGCTATGTGAAGTTTGGCGGGGGTGATTGTGTGCTGCCTGC
>JBOFGM010000263.1:0-3319 GCA_051649105.1 Iodobacter sp.
TGCTCCTGGGCGGGTTTAATATCTTGTCGCCGTTTAAGCCGGGGCGGGCCAATATAGTGTGGCGTATCTGGTTTACGCTGGTGTTTGCCACGCTGATCTTTACTCATATGGTGGACTTTGCGCATTACTCCTATCTGGGGGTGAAGCTGTCGGCCAGTGTGCTGAACTTTTTATATAATATGGACGAGTCTGCCGGCATGGTCTGGTCGACTTACCCTGTGTTTAAGCTGCTGGGTGTCTGGCTGCTGGCGGTGGCGCTGCTCAGTTGGCTGACCGGCCGGCTGATGGCATGGACAGGGCGCTTTCCCGGCTGGCATGCCGGCAAGTGGAAAACCTCGGTGCTGGTGCTGGTGTCTTTACTGGCTACCTTGCTGGGTATTCATGGCAAGTTCTCGCAATATCCGCTGCGCTGGAGCGATGCTTATTACAGCACCAACAGCTTTGCCGCGGCCGTGGCGTTAAATCCGGCGCTTAATTTCTTCGATACCATGTCGTATACCCGGGATACCTATTCGCTGGACGATGTGCGCGCGGCATATCCGGATATCGCCGCCTATTTAGGGGTGGATCACCCCGATGTGGCCAAGCTTAATTTTGAGCGGCATATTACGCCCAAGGCCAGTGCCTTGCCCGGCCAGCCCAATGTGGTGATGGTCTATCTGGAATCGTTTTCCGGCTACAAAACCAGCCTGTATGGCAATCCGCTGGAAACCACGCCGTTCTTCACCAAATTGGCCAGTGAAAGCATCTGGTTTGATCAGCTGTTTACCCCGCATTTTGGTACGGCACGCGGCATTTTTGCCGGGTTAAGCGGCATTCCGGATGTGGATTTAAGAGACACCTCCAGCCGTAACCCGGCGGCGGTGAATCAAAATGTGCTGATTAATGCCTTTAAGGGCTATGACAAAGATTACTTTATTGGCGGCAGTACCACCTGGGCCAATGTGCGCGGTGTGCTGACCAAAAATATTGATGGCTTAAAGATTCATGAAGAGGGCAGCTACAGCACGCCCCGCAATGATGTCTGGGGTATTTCGGATAAAAATCTGTTTTACGAAGCTAATAAAGTATTCCGGGAAAAGAAAGGCCCGTTTTTTGCGGTCATTCAGACTTCCGGTAATCACCGGCCATATACCATTCCGGCGGAAGACACTGATTTTAAATTAAAAAATCCAAGTGTTGCCGAATTGCATGCCAATGGTTTTGCGGCGGTGGATGAATATAATTCGTTCCGTTATATGGATTATTGCATTGCCAAATTTATAGAGGCGGCCAAAAAAGAAGCATATTTTGATAACACCGTATTTGTGTTTTTTGGCGATCACGGTATCCGCGCCATGGGCCATGATGTGGGGCCGAATGTGCCGCGGGCTTATCAGGATTTAAAATTATCCTCGGTGCATACGCCGCTGGTGATTTATGCGCCAAAATTAATTAAACCAGCGCGTTATCATAAAGTGGGTTCGCAAATTGATATTTTGCCGACCATTGCCGGTTTATTTAATTTATCGTATATCAATAAAGGCATGGGCCGCGATTTGCTGGATCCGCGTTTTGACCAGCAGCGCAGCGCCTTTACTATTTATCCGGATGAAGGCGGTGAAATCGGCATTCTGGATCAGGACTGGTATTACATTATGCAGGTGAATAAAAAGAGCGGCGGCCTGTTTGAAATGCAATCCGATACGCCATCGGTGGATCAGGCCAAGAGCCACCCTGAAATTGCCGAAAAAATGCGCAAGCAGCTGAGGGATTATTATACGGTCTCGGATTATATGCTGACGCACAGTCAGACCATGGCCCCATAGCAAAAACGCCACCTGTTGCAGGTGGCGTTTTTTTTGGGCGCAGCCTGTCAGAGCGGGGCCACCGCTAATTCAATTTCTACATTTTCAGCCGAATATTGAATCTGTGCCAGCAATACGGCATCGACCATATTGGCAAAATTTCTAAGCAAAATAGAGCGGGTCAGTGCCGGCCCCATACATTTGCGAAATTCAGCCACATAGGCCAGAGCACCCACGCTGTTATCGGCCAGCTCTTGCTCGTGGTCATTAATAATATTTTTGATTTCTTTGCGGATCTCTTTGACTTCTTTAAACAGCTCGCTGGAAACTTCGCACAGCGCCGTAAACTGCAAGGCAAACTGATCGTCGCTGCTGGCGGCAAAGGCACGGGCGAGGGTTTTGGATTCGCTGCATAACTCTTGCAGGTCGCCAGCTGAGAGTTGCAGCCATTCCGGATAACGCTCTTTAATACTGGCAATGGCCTGACGGATGCCATCACTGTGGCGCAGGCCTTCGGGCAGCTGGCTGCATGCCCGGGCAATCAGTTGGTATTTTTGTGTGCTCATATCGGACTCCTCTTTTTATTAAAATAGCGCTGGCTGAATAATGGGCAAAACGGGATATCAATGGTTTTGCGCTTATAAATTATTCTACCTATACGACCTTCCATTCTAATGACAAGTTCGGCAAGATTGCACAGAAAATTGCGTTTTGCTTGATCTGCCGGGTGTCTGGCTTTTAATAAAGCGCATTGCTTTGGTTTTTTTTAAATTTAGTTTAAAACAGGGCTGGACGGCCATTTATTTTTATACTATTATGCGTCCCTCTCTGCTTCTGCTGAAGCAAGTATTTGAATGCCGACATGGTGAAATTGGTAGACACGCTATCTTGAGGGGGTAGTGACTTAGGTCGTGAGAGTTCGAGTCTCTCTGTCGGCACCAAAGAATATTAAAAAACGCTGGATTCTTGCAAAGGAATCTGGCGTTTTTGCATTTCTGCCCGCCAAGGGCTGTTAAGATAGTGGCCCGATTAAAATCATAAAGATGCCCTATGAGCCCATTCTGGAGCCCGCTGGTCCGCACGCTTACTCCTTATGTGCCAGGAGAGCAGCCTAAGCTGACCAGTCTGATTAAACTCAATACCAATGAAAATCCTTATGGCCCGTCTCCCAGTGTGCTGGCGGCCATGCAGAACGAGCTGGCCGATACGCTGCGCCTGTACCCTGATCCCAATGGTGATCAGCTGAAAGCCACCATTGCCACCTACCATGGCGTGGACAAAGCACAGGTCTTTTTGGGTAATGGCTCGGATGAAGTGCTGGCCCATGCTTTTGCCGCCTTGCTTAAGCACGATGCGCCGCTGCTGTTTCCTGATATCAGCTATGGCTTTTATCAGACTTATTGCGGCCTTTATGATGTGGATTATCAGCGGGTGCCTTTATCGGCTGATTTTGCTATTAATCTTGATGATTATGATAACCGGCCTTGTGGCGCGATTTTATTTCCTAATCCCAATGCGCCAACGGCCTGTCT
>JBOFGM010000264.1:0-2809 GCA_051649105.1 Iodobacter sp.
CACGCCTTTTAAGGCATTAAATCGCTCACCGTCTTCCTGACGGAAATTAACCACTAAATTACGAACGGATAACAGTGTTTCAGTATTTGCAGAGACCGTCATGGCGCATGCTCCTTATTTAACTTTTGGATCAAGCGCATCGCGCAAAGCATCCACCAACAGGCTGAACGCCGTAACCAATACCGACATTGCAATGGTCACAGCCAGCATTTGCCACCAAAAACCCTGCACCAGCTCAGCCGGCGTTTCTGCCAGCATCGAACCCAGACTCACCTGGCGCACGCCCACCCCAAACCCGAGGAAGGACAAAATAGCCTCGTATTTAATCAACGCCACAGTCATCAAGGAAAACTGCACCAGCAGTAAATGGCTGATATTGGGCAGAATATGCACAAACATGCGGCGTGAATGGCTGGCACCGATCGCATCGGCCGCCTGCACATATTCGCGGTTTTTAAGCTTCATATACTCTGCCCGCACCAGCCGGTAAGTACCGGTCCAGCTGGTCAGCGCCATCACCATAATAATGGTGCTGATACCGCGGCCCGACACCGCCGCAAAGGACAGCAGCAGCAGCATATCCGGCACCGAAGTAAAAATGCTGTAAAACCAGGTTAAAAAGTCATCGACTTTGCCGCCAAAATACCCCGAAACCGCGCCCAGCGCCGTGCCGATGGAAAGCGCCAGAATGGCACCAAAAATACCGACAAAAATCGAGGTTGAAGTGCCTTTAATGGTTTTTTCAATCACATCCCGGCCACGCAGATCCGCGCCAAATGGCATGGTTTCGCGCTTAGGCGGGCTGTTATCGGCATACTGCGCCGTGTTTTTTGCGGCAGCAGCCAGCTCTTTGCCAATCGGGTCTTCCGAGGCCGGTAAAGTCTGCCTGGCGTTACCAGCCACGGCCTGTTTATGCGGGCTTGGCGGCAATTGCTCATCTTTGCTTTTACTGACCCAGGAAGGCGGCGCATAGGGCTCGGCCACTTCATCGGCCCAGTGGCTGGCAACAATATTCATCCAGCCGCCGATGGCGACCAGTAAATAAACCAGCACTACCCACATGGCGATATAGCCGACCTTATTGCGTTTCAGCCGTTGCCAGCCTAATGCCCATAAACTCTTTGATGCCGCTTCAGTCTTTAATCCTGGCAGCGCTTCTACAATTGCATTCATGCTATGTCCTCAGGATTTATTTAAGTTGCACGCGCGGATCAATCAGTTTGTAAACCAGATCAGCCAATAAATTAAAGATCATGGTGGCCATGGCGATATAAATCGTCACCGCTTTAATCACCGGAAAATCGCTTTTATTCACCGCCAGTAAAACTTCATTACCCATACCCGGAATACCAAAAAAGCTTTCCAGAATCAGCGCGCCCATCATTAAAAATGGCAGGGACATCATTACCGTGGTCACCACCGGAATCATGGCATTACGCAGCACATGTTTGAGCATGATTTTTTGCTCGGATAAACCCTTGGCCCGGGCGGTGCGCACATAGTCGTTATTCATTTCTTCAATAAAGAAGCTGCGATAAAAACGAATATCCGGCCCGACCGAAACCAATAACCCCATTAACAGCGGCAAAGGCACATAAATCAATAAATTAGTTAAAAAGGAATCGCCCCAGCCCCGTACCGGAAACCAGGCCAGCTGATAAGCCAGCACATACTGGCCCACCACGATATAAACCAGCGCGCTGATCGACATCGCCACCGTGCAGGCAATGGTGACCACCCGGTCGGTCAGACCACCGCGGAAATACGCCACTAAGGCTGCCAGCGGAATCGAAACCAATAAACTGACCACCAGCAAAGAGCCGGTTAAGGTCAGCGATGGCCCGACGCGGCTGGCAATCATGCTCGCCACCGGCTGCTGGGTGGACCACGAGGTGCCAAAATTGAGCGTCAGCACTTGCTTTACAAAAATAAAGAATTGCTCGGGCAAGGATTTATCCAGCCCAAGCTGGCTGCGGATATTATTTAATACTTCCGGTGTTAAATGTTTACCGCCCAGAATCAGGCTGGGGTCGCCTCCGACCACGGAAAACAAAACAAACACCAATAACATCACCCCGAACATAGTCGGGATCATTTGTAATACCCGGCGAATAATATAGGCGAGCATTATTTCCCCCTGGCCATTAAGCAATTAACAGATGCATTCATTTTTTTATATCCAGATAGCGCCACAGCGTATTAAATTGCGGATGAGGCTTCACGCCATAAACCCATTTATGCGCCAGAAAATTATTAAAGCGGGTTTCACCCATCACCCATGGCGTATCAGACATCACCACTTTATTCATCTGATCATAAAGGGCATTGCGCTCCGGGCTGTCGCTCATTTTCTGTGTGGCTTCATACATCTTGTCGTAGCGGGCAGACTGATAGCAGGCATAGTTTTCACTGCCCACATTTTTGCCATACAGCATCATGGTGAAATTATCACCATCCGGATAATCGGCCAGCCAGGCCGCGCCATCCATGCCATAGGTGCAGGTACGCAAAGATTTAACCTGCTCATTCCATTGCATCGGCCGGAATGCCACGCGCACACTGATGGAATTAAACGCCTTTTGCCAGTATTCATTCCATTGTTTATCAATACCGGAAGTGCCGGTAATAAAATCAACGGTTAATGGTTTACCATCGGGCAATAATCTTTTCCCGTCAGCACCTTTTTTATATCCGAATTCATCCAGCAAGGCATTAGCCAGAGCCGGGTTATAGTCAAATGCCGCTTTAAAATCCGGATTATGACCGGCGACATTAGGCGGAATAATATATTCGGCTTTGACCGCCTGAT
>JBOFGM010000265.1:0-2707 GCA_051649105.1 Iodobacter sp.
ATTCACCATTACACCCATCTGGATGCGCTTGCCGCTAAAAACATCAGCGCCTATGCCCTGGAACTGGTGCCGCGCATTACCCGTGCGCAGTCAATGGATGTTTTATCTTCTCAGGCCAATATTGCCGGCTACCGCGCCGTGCTGCTGGCCACCCAATACTATCCACGCTTTATGCCCATGCTGATGACGGCTGCCGGCACGGTTAAACCTGCCCGCGTACTGATTCTGGGGGCCGGTGTGGCCGGCCTGCAGGCTGTTGCCACGGCTAAACGCCTGGGTGCCATCGTTGAAGTCTTTGATGTGCGCCAGGCCACTCGCGAGCAGGTGGAATCTTTAGGCGGTAAATTTATTGAAGTACCGCTGAACGATGAAGAAAAAGCCGCTGCAGAAACTGCCGGTGGTTATGCCCGCGAAATGTCAGACGATTACAAGCGCCGTCAAACCGTTCTGATCGATCAACAGGCGCGCCTTGCCGATATTATTATCACCACGGCACAGATCCCCGGGAAGGCGGCCCCCGTGCTGATTCCGGCAGAAACGGTGGAAGGCATGAAGGCCGGCTCGGTGATTATTGATCTGGCCGTCGACAGCGGCGGTAACTGCCCCTTATCCAAAAGCGGTGAAATTGTTCGCAGTGACAATGGCGTGCTGGTGATTGGCCAGGGCAATCTGGCGAGCCTGCTGGCCGCCGATGCCTCGGCGCTCTATGCCCGCAATATCCACACCTTTCTTGGCTTATTACAAAATGCTGAATCGGCCTACGCCCCGCATTTTGACGATGAAATCATCAAAGCCACTCTGGTTACCCATCAGGGTGCCCAGCTGTTTGGCAAAAAAGCCGAAATCAATCATGCCAGCCCGGTGCAACGCCAGAGCGCCCCGAAACTTGCTGCTTAACCATTAAGGAGTAACCATGTCTGTCGAATTATTAGCGGCTTCAGCCGTTGCCCAGGCCAGCAGCCATGCCATTGCGGTCGACCCGTTTATTGGCAGCCTGACCATTTTTATTCTGGCCATTTTTGTGGGCTACCACGTGGTCTGGAATGTCACCCCTGCCCTGCATACCCCCCTGATGGCGGTCACCAACGCCATCAGCGGCATTATTATTGTCGGGGCCATGCTGCAGGTGGTGGATATCAATGCACAACAAATCAGTATCACCAGCGTTTTAGGCGCACTGGCTATTTTCCTCGCCAGCATTAATATTTTTGGTGGTTTTTTGGTTACACAACGCATGCTGGCGATGTTTAAAAGGAAGGCCAAATAATGCAGAACCTGACTTCACTTCTCTATCTGGTCTCTGCCGTCCTGTTTATTCTGGCGCTTAAAGGGCTCTCCTCCCCCGTTTCTGCCCGCCGCGGTAATGTTTTTGGTATGACCGGGATGGCCATTGCCGTTGGCACTTCCTTTTTTGTCGCGGATAAACCCGTTGTCTGGCTGATCGTTGCCGCTATGGCAGCCGGCGCACTGGTAGGCGCTTACCGTGCCCGCACCGTGGCCATGACCGCGATGCCGGAACTGGTGGCAGCGATGCACTCACTGGTGGGTTTGTCTGCGGTACTGATTGCAATTGCGGCTATTTTCCATCTGGGTGTGAATCACGATGGCATGCAAAAAACTGAGCTCTTTATTGGTGCCTTTATCGGGGCCATTACCTTCAGTGCTTCCGTGATTGCCTATGGCAAATTGTCCGGCAAATTTGGTGCCCGGGCGATCAACTTTAAAGGCCAGCACGGGCTGAACCTGGCGCTGGCTATTGCCATGCTCAGCTTTGGTGCGATCTATGTTATGCACGACAGTCAGATGGCGTTTTTAGCCATGGTAGCCATTGCGCTGGTACTGGGCGTGCTGCTGATTATTCCGATTGGCGGCGCAGATATGCCGGTTGTGGTATCCATGCTCAATTCCTACTCGGGCTGGGCTGCCGCCGGAATTGGCTTTACGCTGAATAACCCGGTACTGATTATTGCCGGAGCCTGCGTGGGCGCTTCCGGTGCCATCCTGTCCTATATCATGTGTAAAGCCATGAACCGCTCCATTGTTTCTGTTTTATTGGGTGGCTTTGGTGCGGCAACCGTTGCCGCCGGACCGGCAGGAACGGCGCAGAAAAACTACCGCTCCGGCAGTGCCGATGATGCCGCGTTTCTGATGGAAAACGCAGAAAAAGTGAGTATTGTGCCGGGCTATGGCCTGGCAGTATCACGCGCCCAGCATGCATTACAAGAGCTGAGTGATCTGCTGACCGCCCGCGGTGTGGATGTGCGTTATGCCATTCACCCGGTGGCCGGCCGCATGCCGGGGCATATGAATGTGCTGCTGGCTGAAGCCGAAGTGCCGTATGACAAAGTGGTTGAAATGGAAGAAATCAACAGCGAGTTTTCTACCGCCGATGTGGTTCTGGTGATTGGTGCCAATGACGTGGTGAATCCGGCCGCTAAAAATGATCCGGCCAGCCCGATCTATGGCATGCCGATTCTGGAAGCGTATAAAGCCAAGACCGTGATGGTGGTTAAACGCTCGATGAATGCAGGCTATGCCGGTCTGGATAATGATCTGTTCTATATGGACCGCACCATGATGGTGTTTGGCGATGCTAAAAAGGTGGTTGAACAGATGCTGCAAGCTGTTCATTAACACAGAAGCTCCATAAAAAAGGCCCGGAACATTTGCTCCGGGCCTTTTTATTTTGCAATACTCAGGCGATCAG
>JBOFGM010000266.1:0-7065 GCA_051649105.1 Iodobacter sp.
CACCGACCAGTTTCGACCCACGAAAAGTCAGCATATACAGAAATGGCTTATTACCATACTGGGTCAGAACGTAACCGCTGGAAATGACCGCCTTCTTGTTGGCAGAAACCCCAAGTGTGCACTGAAATCTGGCCTCGCCGGCATCCGGGGATAAGGCAAGCGCATTCTGATCATTCAGAGACAAATAAAAGAGATCACCCTGTTGCTGGCGGCCACTGGAATAGATAAAAGCATCCACTAAACCGGCCAGTGGCAGAATGGGCAAGACTTGTGGCCTGACCAATGAAGAGATCAGCACAGGCTGCCGTGGCGGTTGTGCTGCACGCGGTAAGAAAAGCTCAATCTGTCTGGAACCCGCAAACTCAGCAATCGCCACGCTGTCACCCAGCGGATGCCATTGCTGCCCCACACGAAAACGGGCGGCGGGCAAGGATCGCCGGGCCCGGACCATAAAACGAATATCTCCCCCGCTGACCGCCTGATTTTCCCCGGCCACATTACGCAGTACGCAGATCTGGCCAGCCACACCATCGAGCGTTTCATTACGGCAGACCTGACCCACCGGACTGCTTAACTTTAATACGGCACTCTTGATGACATTAGTCCGGTAATCGATCTCATCTCCATTGCTCCGGATCCCCTTCACACTGAGTTCCTGTTGCTGACCTACAGGCTGTTGCACGAGCGCAGCAAAGGCCTGCTCATTAAAAACCGGATTCACCTGGCCTGCCTGGGGCATTGCCCGGCCGATGCTCATCCGGCCCTGATTATCGGCCACCCCCGCCATGATTTGTGCGGGCTGGGCCTGAGTAGTACGTTGCAAAGGATAAAGAGGCGGTTGAGCGCCGCGCTCCAGATACCAGGTTACCGCACGCTGCGGTGACTGGGCTTGCCGGGCGCCATACAAAGCCTGATCCGGGTGACCACTGAGTGTAGTGACGTACTGACGCTGAGCCATCTGATCATCAATGGTCAGTAAGCTCAGCCGGGATAACACCGTCCGATGACCAGTCTGAATCTGCGCCCCGGTCAGGCTGAGATTAAAACGATCCCCCCTGGCCAAACGGCTGCCGGAGTAAAACCCGGCCTCCACTAAATCTGCCAGCCGCTTATTAGGATGTGCGGCCTGCCAGGCTTGCATTTGTTCGGCACTGGGCGGAACAAAGAACACTTCAATCGCTTGGCTGTGGGCAAATTCAGCCAGACCGACACTATCGCCCAGACGATGCCACTCCTGGCCGACCCGGAAACGGGTAGTGGCCGTGGCAAATTTAGCGCGCACGGTGAAACGCAAATCGCCACCAGTAACCGCAACACTCTGACCACTGATATTGCGTAACACACACAATTTACCTGCCTGCCCCTGCACAACCTCATCACGGCAGGCCTGGCCCGTGGCAGGAGTCAGAATCAGTTGCGCCTGCTTGCTGACCTGCGTATGAAATTCTCTCTGGTGACCATCGGCGCTCACTTCGGTAAAGGAGATCTCCTTACTTGCACCGGGTGCCGCCTGGATAAACTGATTAAACACTTCATCACTCAGCACAGGGTTCACTTGCCGGCCATTATCCGGACTAAAATCCCCGCCACTCCAGCCAGCGGCCTGACCATGCTCGTCAGCCATGCCACGAAAAGCCTGAGCAGGCGCTAACAAACGAATTTGCTTAATCTGTGAATCGGCCCTGTGTGTGTACCATACCGCCGGTTTTTTAGCCCCAAGGCCAGGAATGCGGGCACCGAAAATAGCTTGTGACGGAGAGCCTGGCACCCCATCACCGCTGGTTTGCAGTGTGCTCAGATACTGAGCATTAACCGCCTTATCTTCAATCAGAATCAGGCCGATACTGGCGTTGACCCTGCCTTGCAATACCGGAGGCAAGAGTCCAGGCAAGGTTTGCACCGGAGGCAATCTTCCTGGTAAAGTTTGAACCGGAGGAAACGGCGCGGGCAAAGTATTGGCCGGACTAAGCTGCCCCGGCAGAGTAACAGGTCTGCCGCCACCGGCAGTCCCGGGCTGAGCCTCTGAACTGAATGGCAGCGCCAGGGCACCGATCATCACCATGACGGACAGGGATTTAAACTTCAATTGATGCTCTCCAGAATAGATGCACACAGGACTGACAAAACCGGTTTAGTAAACAGAGGGACTTAAGAGGAGCGGCAGCCCCCAGGGCTGCCGCGATCAGTTGTGATCAGGAATCATGATTGTCCGGGGGTGGCTTTAACCTGCTTGCCTGTCCACACCACATCATTTAACAGCAGCGCCCCATGAGCACCGTGTAAATCAACGCTGATCATAAAGCGGCCCGTCATAGCGGATTCCACTTCTAACTCCGGAGTATTGTTATCAATATCAATGGAAAAGCTGCCATCTTCGGAGGTCACGGCCGTTCCGATGTGATTGCGCATCTTAGCGCCCACCAGAGGCTGGCCATCAGGACGCACCAGGCGGCCAAACACGGTCACCATCTGCTTCACGCCGTATTGATAACGCGCCACATTGCCCGGATACAGAGTGATTTCCTGAGGCTGGCTCTCCACCTCATAAGACAAATCACTGTCACCCGATGGCAGAACTTGTACCTTGTATTGTTTATAAGCACTTAAAGGGACAAAATTGCGCCCGCTGCTTAAGTAATAACTTTGCTCATTAATTCTGGCTTCCAGCCCGTTGCTGTCGGCAACCGGAACATCAATCACCACCCCCGATGTACCCGTGCTGCCACCAAAACCCATCCCCTGCTGGCTCCATCCCACCGAACCGGTGCTGGTTGCACTTACACTGCTGCGGCCATCCCCGCCTGAAGTACTTACCGTGCCGCTGCCCATTTTGGTGCTGAAATTGGCATAGGCATCGTAAGAGACAACCGCCGGCCCGTGAGCCGATCCGCTGTATCTCTGTTGGCTGAGGTTAGCGCCAGCATAAGTCAGCGGCCCGTCAAAGCTCTTGCCGGCGGACAGATCCAGACTATTGCTGTTATCGTTCTGCGAATAGGCAACAGAGAAATCTGCATCCATTGGAATGGTCAGATTAAGCATCAGATAACGGCTATTGAGCTGACTTTGCGAGCCATTATTGGAGTTCCTGGTCTGACTGCTTCCCAGGTTCATAGAAACAACACCCATACGGCCTGAATATAATTGCTGGTTATAATCCCAGCGCCATTCCCGGGTGCCATCTGCCGAGCCGCCCACCTGGTCATAGGTCATATTTAACGACCCAAGGCGGGAATTCAGCTTGCCTAAATTCAACGACAAACCAACCCCTTCACGGCTGTCGATATAGTAATCAAGCCGGCTGCCGGTTTTACCGTGCTCACTGCGATAGCTTACATTGCCCCAGCCATCTGGCAGCGGCGCATTCAGTGCCAGCATATTGCGGCGGGTGCCATCGCTGGCCATCAGGTTCTGCAAATCTATTTGCACCTCGCCAAAAATTTTACGGCTGAGATGAGCCTCTTCCACCAGCGTTTCACGGTTGTAATAAACGGAGGTATTCCAGTCGGTCTCCCAGACCCGCCCGGCCAGCGATACACCGCCTAAGCCACGGTAGCGGCCTTCTTGTTGCTTGCCAGAGCCATCATCCAAACCGTAAACACGGCTGTCCCGCCCTGCACCACCCCATACTTGCCAGCTTAAGTCATTGCCGCGCCCGCTCTGGCTGGCCGGTTTATTCACACGATAACTGCCACTGGAGACCACTTTACCGGCAACCACCACGTCAACCTGCACATCGTAAATTCCACCGGGTAAGGCCGAGGCATCCACCTCATGATTACCCATCGCCATTTGCCGCACGCCCAGTAAACGGCCATTACGATAAATATGAGCCTCTCCGGCAGACGGAAAATAAACATTAATCGGCGTTAAAGACTGGGCAAAATCCTGTTGATAGGATTGAGCAGAATTTCCATAAGAAAACCCCAGCATCTGAGTGCCATTCAGGGTAGAAACCAGGCCTGAACTTTGCAGGCTCCAGCCATCCATCATCCCAAGAGCCAGGCGATGGCCCTGAAAATCCCTCTCATACATAAGACGATCCAGCACAACATTTTTGCCTCCGGAAGTCCCCGGGGTATACACGGAGCCGTCTGCCAACAGATGATGCTCTCCCATGGATTGCACCGAGGTAAAGCCCATATAGGCCGTATTCTGGCTATAACCATTACCGCTGCTATGCGTGGCGTTGACGTTGTAATTAAAGACCCCGCTCAGATCAGAGCTGCTGGATGCTCCCAGCAAGCTGGATTTGCTGACAGGCTTAATCCCAAAACCTGACTTATCAATTTCTAAAACTGCATAAAGCCGGACCGTGTCAAAGCGCAGTTCAGCGGCATCGCTGATATAAACCGTATTAAGATCAGATAAGGCAGCATCCCGCAACGAGCCCAACTGAGCCTGCAACTCTGCAGTAAGCACCACGTCCTGAGGATTAGGATCGATGCGCACCGAACGCAACATCAACCGGTTTTTGTCCATTGCAATCTGCGCGTAGCCAAGCACAATATCTTGCTGCTCAGCATCGCCGGACTCCCGGTTTTTAATCAGCAGAGGCACATCGATACCCGATTGCAGCACCAGATGCATGGACTGGCTGATCAATAATTCTGAAGACGACGGTGTTTCTGATCGTTTTTTGATGGTCCGGGGCTTGGCTGAAGTATCTGCTGCATGCGGTTTATCATCCAATGAGCCAGCCATAGCCGGCATCACTGTAAAAGCAGCCAAACATGCCAGAACAATTTCTTTTGGGACTCCTGTCTGATATGCCACAAATCTCCGCCTTATAATTTATCCGCCTCAAATTGCCCCGGCTTATTCTTAAATTTGCAGGTTTAAACTGCACTACTCCAGCCCGGCACACCTGAAAACCTGGCTTTAACCGTTAAAAAGTCGCCCATTTATTTGGCTAAAACATACTGATCACCACGCCAGATACCGACCCTGGCACTGTTTGCCAGGATATCCACGGACTTAAACGGCCTCTCAGTGCCTGGCATCAGATAACGGGTTTCACGGCAAATCCCATCTTTGGGCGGCGTGATACTTCTCAGACAAGCGCCATAGGCGATGTAGCGGAAGGAAGTGTTGCCTGTATTGCGCAGAAGGCTGCTGGCCAGCTCAAACTTGAAATTTTCCTGCCGGGGATGCACCACCAGTACCGTCGAAAGAATGGTCCGGGCAGCAACCGCCGCCCCCTTACTGTCTGAAATACCAGAAGCGCCGGCAACCAGCGCCTCATCAGTCCAGATCACACGGTAATAGCGCTCTTTATCGTCCGAAGGGCCGTGATAAAAGAAGTTAACAACGGCGTCCTTACCGGGGCCGACCATGGCCCGGGACGGGCTGAACAATAAATCGCCCTTGGTCCCTTCCTGCAGCGGCTCCATCTTGAACGGATCTTTAATCCGCTCTACATTCACCGTCATGACATGACCGGAGGCATCCGGGTTATTGATTTTCTGTGCCACCCGGTCTTGCCGGGGAGCGATCTCTGCCGTGGTGTCTTCCATCCAGAAGGCAGATGAATGCGACGAGATCAAGGCCATAAAAAACAAGAGACTACAAACACCTTGAACGGGTGACTTATGATTTTTGTTCATTGCAATTCCCCTGCATTTTTCTCAATACCCCGCAGCAATCGCGCTGCCTCAAATCGCCCGGACGGTGCCTGACATAGTAAAGGCGGCCCAGGGCCGCCTTTACTTGGCCGGACTAATCAGACCCGCTTGCGATTAAGACCAGGTAGCCTTAAATGCAACAGTTGCCTGACCGGTGTAGTTACCATCCGGCAGTGCATCGATAGTGCCGCTGACTGCTTTAGCGTAGGCCTTGAATGCACCCTTATCGGAGCTCTTACCAGCTAACAAACCATCCAGGTTCGCCAGGAAAGCCTTCGAAGTGGTGGTGTCATTCAGAACGGTAGCGTCAGCCAGGCTGGTACCTAAAGCCTTACCTTCCTTTTGCAGCTCAACATTGAACTTAGCGCCGGAGCCGTCGATATGCGCGGCGTAACCTTCAGTCTGATAGGCTTCCAGCTTGAAGTTGGTAGCAGAAACACCAGGCTCCCCTGCATAACCTGCACCAGTGTCATTCAAGATTTCAACCATGAAATTGGCATCAGTAGGGCCAAACTGCTTGCTGGCCGGACTGTATTTAAAATCGATTTTGCCAATAGGAGTCACAACCAGACGAGCTTTGGAATCCTTAGTTGCAGTGACCACCCACTGAGCGGTGTCAGTAGCGGTTCCCTTGTCGGCAGCCATAGCACCAGCAGCCAGTACCGAACCAATCATTAGAGCGATTACTTTTTTCATCATTTTTGAATACCCTTTGTAATACAACAGATTATGAATCCATGATTCTGGAAGACATAAAACAACACTCAGCCCCCGAAAAAACCTCAAAACCCACATTGCTCAAGCCCAATGTGTTTGTGTTTTTTCACTCCTGAGTGAGTACAAATTATGCGGATGGCAGGCATTCCGGAACATCAGACAGCGCCCCGAATACAAAGACAAACGCCCAGGAATCGTCCTAATTGCGGGGATTCAGGCCATTTTTGGGCAAAGTTTTGCCCTGGCCCTGAAAATGACAGGCATCAGTGCAGCGATTGTTTTAATAAGGAAGAAAGGATCACTCACCGCACGTTGAGTGCGTAAGGATTAAGCCAGAATGATTTGAAAGGGAATGTGAGACGTCTTACGCATGCGTGCCTGTGCAGCGCGGCACAGGGGATTGTTTCATGACCGGGAAGAGACCCAGCCAGACAGATTGATATGCGGGTTAAACCAAGACCCTGAAGCGATAACCGCTGAGAAATCAACAGCTATCGTTTCAGGATGGAAGCATCCAGGGAACGGCCCAGGTTATGCGATATTTCAGGCTTAGGGTCTAGCCGTCACTCTGGCTAAATAACGGCCACCGCCCCGATAAAGCATCTTTGCTGCCCTCAGGCTTCGGCCGCAGGCTGGATAAACGGCAGGCCGGTGACCCGGGCTAAATCTCCGGCCAGCTTGCTGGCTTTGGCCACACCACGGTGGCTGGCGGAGAAATAAGCAAACA
>JBOFGM010000267.1:0-2676 GCA_051649105.1 Iodobacter sp.
GGCAATTAATAAGCGATACAGCAAAGCCCCCAGCACGGTCGCCAGTGTGATCACCCACAGGCTGCGCGATGGCAGCAGGGTTTCACCAATAATCACCGCCGCCAGCCCCACCACAATGGTTCCCACGCCCATCGACACATCGGCTCCGCCCTGCGTCTGTACATACAGCGCACCGGCAAAGGCAATCAGTGCATTGGATAAGGCCATTCCCACCAGAATCATCCGGTTGGTGGCAATCCCCTGCGCCCGCGCCATTCTGGGGTTCGCTCCGGTGGCACGCATGGCCAGCCCGGTCTGCGAGGCAAAAAAGAAATCCAGCCCCAGCTTGGCCAGCACAATTATCACCGCCAGCATCGCCGGCTGCACCAGCCAGGCCTGATCGCCCTGCTCGCCAATAAAGGGAGAAAACACCGACAGCGACCCGATCAGCGGTAAATTAGGCGCGCCCATAATCCGCAAATTAATCGAATACAGCCCGATCATCACCAAAATACTGGCCAGCAGCTGCAAGATATTCAGCCGCACATGGAGCCAGGCCGTCAGCCAGCCCGATGCTGCACCGGCGAGGGCCGCCATGCCACAGGCAAACCAGGGATCATGCCCGCCGGAAATCAGCGTTGCCGCCACAGCCCCCCCCAGAGGGAAGCTGCCATCGGCCGTTAAATCAGGGAAATTCAGCAGGCGAAAAGAAATCAGCACCCCAAGCGCCACCAGCGCAAAGATCAGGCCAATTTCCAGTGCGCCCATCAGAGCAATGGGAGTCATATATCAATCCATGGAGGGGAAGTTCAGGCCGGAAAAACGCCCCATTTTAAACAGGGTGCTGAGCACAGGATGTAAGGCATTACTTTAAGGCCCGCCGCAGCGACGGGCCCCGGCCAATTACTTAATCACTTCTTTGGCTTCTTTCAGCAGTGCCGGCGACAAGGTCACGCCCTGCTTTTGCGCTGCCGAGGTATTCACCATAAGTTCTTGCTTGGAGCCCACTTCCGGCGCGATATCCCCGGCTTTTTCACCCTTTAAAATCCGCACGACCATTTTGCCGGTCTGACGGCCCAGATCGTAGTAGCTCATGCCCATGGCGGCGATGGCACCGCGTTTCACCAGGCTGGCATCACCAGAAATCAGCGGAATCTGTGCCTGCTGAGCAACGCCCACCAGGGATTCATAGCTGGACACCACATTATTATCGGTATTGGTGTAGATCACATCGACCTTACCCACCAGGCTCTTCGCTGCAGTAGAAATATCCACCGTACGAGCCGCCGGCGCTTCAACCAGTGTCATGCCGCGTTTGGCCAGCTCGCTTTTCAGCTCTTTAGCCACAATGGTGGAATTCACTTCACCCGGGCTGTAGACCATACCGACCCGTTTAGCCGTTGGCTTCACCTTTAAAATCAAATCAATTTGCGGTGACAGCTCCAGCATATCTGACACGCCGGTGACATTGCCATTGCCTGTTTTCCAGCTTTTAACCAGTTTGGCCGCCACCGGATCGGTTACGGCAGTAAATACCACCGGAATACTCCGTGTGGCTGCAACCACGGCCTGCGCACTGGGTGTGGCAATGGCCACAATCACATCCGGCTGATCACCGACAAATTTGCGCGCAATTTGTGCCGCAGTGGCGGTATTGCCCTGCGCACTTTGAAATTGATATTTAATTTGTTTACCCGGCTCAAAACCCGCCGCTTTTAATTCGTCCTCCACACCTTTACGCGCGGCGTCCAGTGCAGGGTGATCCACAATAGCCGTCACCGCCACGGATTTCATCCCGGCAGCACCGGCCAGCGGCGTTAAGCTCAGAGTTAAAAGCGCTGCCAAAACAGTCGGTTTAAATAATTTAAGCATCGGATAAATCCTTATTTCAAAGTGATTTTGAAGCTTTTACAAAAAGAAGTATGGCACCGCAAAACAATCGTTTTGTTTTTTAAGCAGATGACACCTGTTTTAACAACCGCAGGCGTTATTTCATTTATTAATCTCAAAGATAATAGAGGCAAATCCACCCCGGTTACAAAGCGGGGATATCCCTAATACAGCCGCTATATTCCGCAGATTATTAAAACGCTAAGCCGTTGTTAATTCTGTGGATAACTTTGTGGGTAAGATCTGAATTAATGATGAATTAAAGGAAATAAATCCAATAAAACAGCAAAATCCACCAGCGCAAAACCGGGCCAGGAGTCAAGCCTGATCTCATTTATCAGCCTGAAAAGCTCCGACAAACAACAGTCTGAAAAGCATTTCGAAATGAGAGGCGTCACCTGTGTGTAAAGACCCCATGCACAGATTGATCTTCGAGTAAATCACCTGTTGAAATAAGATTTCGCCAGCCACTGTACGGCAGGCTGAAAGTGCCATATCAGCGGCCATTACAGCAGTAATCTCCAGCAAAACAGCAGACTTAAGCCTTACTACGATCAGAGAGCAGAGATAATTCAGCCAGCCGTAATTGCAACAACTGCCAGCCTGCCTCCAGTGCATTTTGGCCAGTCTGGCTTAAAGGCTCGCCCAGCTCAAAGCACTGGCTTTGTAATCCCAGTAAATAAGCCGGCGGAGGCGGCACCCCCAAAAAGCGCTGGCAATACCAAAGCAGGGCCGCCGGGGTACTGGCATGACTGGCCCAGACGGCAGGTTCCGTGGCCTGCACTATTTGCCAGCAACAAGGCTGAG
>JBOFGM010000268.1:0-20201 GCA_051649105.1 Iodobacter sp.
AGTGATAACTGGCCGGATAAGGTCGCCGCGCTGATGAAGGCCAAAGGGCTTAAAAACCTGCTGATCGCCCCCGGAACCCCGGCGGGCGAGCAATTGCAAGCAAACTGGCCGGCAAACGGCCCCGCCTTTAAAACCTATCAGCAACAGGCCGGCTGGAAAGAAGAACTGTTTTTCTCGGTGGATGCTGCCTTAACCGGCTGCCGCTCTGCCATTGCAGACACGGGATCCCTGGTATTGTGGCCCTCGGCCGCCGAACCCCGGCTGATGAGTCTGGTGCCGCCGGTGCACTTTGTGCTGCTGGATGCCCGCACTATTTACGCCACCCTGCCCGAAGTGATGCTGGCAGAAAACTGGGCCGCGGGTATGCCCACCAATGCCCTGCTGATCTCCGGGCCATCTAAAACCGCAGATATCCAGCAAACCCTTGCCTATGGCGCGCACGGCCCTAAGGAGCTGGTGCTGCTGATTATTGCTTAACTGTTTTCACCCCCCTGTAAAAACACCCGGCCACAGGCGATCTCTGGCCCGGGTTAATCGACGCATCGAGGAGCATTAATCATGACTTGGACTCAGGTTTACGATCCGCTGGGTAATATCGGCTTATCTGCACTTATTGCAGCTATTCCAATTATATTTTTCTTTTTAGCGCTGACGGTATTCAGATTAAAAGGCCATATCGCCGGATTAGGCACCATTATCACCACCATTGCCGTGGCATTATTCTTTTATAAAATGCCGGTGGAAATGGCTTTAATGGCCACCTTTAATGGTATGTGGTACGGGCTGTGGCCTATTTCATGGATTATTATCACCGCGGTCTTTTTATATAAATTATCGGTTAAATCCGGCCAATTTGAAATTATCCGCGCCTCGGTGATATCGGTAACCGATGATCAGCGTTTGCAGGTTATTTTAATTGGCTTTTCATTTGGCGCCTTTCTGGAAGGCTCGGCAGGCTTTGGCGCGCCGGTGGCCATTACCGCCGGGATTCTGGTGGCTTTGGGTTTACAGCCGCTTTATGCCGCAGGTTTATGTTTAATTGCCAATACCGCACCGGTGGCATTTGGCGCGCTGGGTATTCCTATTCTGGTGGCCGGTAAAACGGCCGGTATCGACCCGATGCTGATCGGTATGATGGCCGGGCGTCAATTGCCCCTGCTCTCCATCTTTGTACCGTTTTTTCTGGTCTGGCTGATGGATGGCTGGCGCGGTGTGCGCCAGACCTGGCCGGCGGTGCTGGTGGCTGGCTTAGCCTTTGCCATTGTTCAGTACTACACCTCGAACCATATCGGGCCGGAGCTGCCGGATATTACCTCGGCACTGGTCAGCCTGCTGGCGCTGGCCGTGTTTCTGAAATTCTGGCAGCCCAAAGAAGCCTTTACCTTTGGTGCCGATCGCAGCCAGGCCAAAAAACCGCAGGCCCCGGTGCATTACAGCGCCGGCCAGATTCTGAAAGCCTGGTCACCATTTATTGTCTTAACCGTCATTGTGATTATCTGGAGCCTGCCGCAGTTTAAAGCCCTGTTTGCCAAAGGCGGCGCGCTGTACAGCCTGGTATTCAGCTTTCATGTGCCGGGGCTGGATAATATGGTGATCAAAACTGCCCCTATTGTCAGCAGCAATACGCCTTATCCCGCCATCTATAAATGGGATCTGATTTCCGCCACCGGCTCCGGCATTTTACTGGCCGCCCTGATCACCATGGCCCTGCTGCGCATCCGTATCAGCGACGGAATCAGCGTTTTTGCAGAAACCCTGCAAGAGCTGCTGCGGCCGATGTTTTCTATATCCTGTGTGCTGGGCTTTGCTTACCTGGCCAATTACTCCGGCTTGTCGTCCACCCTGGCACTGGCGCTGGCTTCCACCGGCAAGTTCTTCCCGTTTTTCTCGCCGGTACTGGGCTGGCTGGGCGTATTTTTAACCGGCTCGGATACCTCCAGCAATGCGCTGTTCTCCAGCCTGCAATCCATTACCGCCCAGCAGATTGGCGTGAGTGAAGTGCTTCTGGTGGCGGCCAATACCACCGGCGGCGTCACCGGCAAAATGATCTCGCCCCAATCCATCGCCGTAGCCTGCGCCGCAGTAGGGCTGGTAGGCCGCGAGTCGGACCTGTTCCGCTTTACTATTAAATGGAGTTTTCTCTTTTTACTGCTGATCTGCATCATGACCTATATCCAGGCCTATTACCTGACCGGCATGATTCCAGGATAAGTATTTAATTAAAAAAAAGAGAAAACCAGCGATGGTTTTCTCTTTTAAGGCGATATGGGCCCATTAAATTTTACCTATTATTTTTTATACAATTTTGATCCAATTCCTTGTTGAAAATCTTCAATAACTCGTCGTTCGAAAATACCATTAGCAAATTTACCTAGTTCACTATTACGCAAAGAGTTAACAATACTCTCCAAGTCATCATCCTTATCAAAATACTTACCCGCTAATAGTTTTTCTGATATTTCAGTTGGCAGCCCATACTCTTCTAGTGAAGAAAATGAATTTGGCTGAAACAAATGTTCAATGGATGCAGCAAAAAATAGATAGTTGCACCCCTTTCGCCCTTTTTTCATTAAAACATAATTTGCCAATTCATTAAGTGCCATTAAATATTTTGGATAGTTAAATGATGCCCACCCTCTAAGAAAAGCCAGCACATTTTCTACTGCATCATCAGGAGTTTTGGGATATTTCATACTCCCTATTTGGTCTGCGATCATAGTTTTACGAAACTTAGAAACACTTCTCGACTTATATAGCTCCCATGTCCAATATGTCATCATACTAGGACTTGTTAATGCCGCACTTTTAGCCGCGTTCTTACCTCCTAATTGATCCCAAATAATTTCAGAGGTCAACTTAATGTCTTCGTATTCTGGACGTGTTGACCAAGATAATTTATCAAGTTCTTGTACATTTAGACATAAAAGATATTTAGTTGTCTCCAATAAATACTCAGGCTCTATATTTGAAAGTTTTTTCATAATAGTAATGGGGAGTATTTCTTGATAAATTAGCGAATTAACTTTATCCTTTAGTGAATCAGGTATTTCATTTTCATCAATTTGGATAAGTAAACTACTTGGTGTAGTTTCTGTTGGATTTATAACAGGAATATCAACGAATGGTAGTTCTTCTTGAGGTGGAGCCTCAAAAACAAAAACATGCCCAATAAAATGTCTGAACATACGTCCAGAACGACCGCGAATATTATTAAATGTAAAGAAATCCAAAGATTTATTATTTAACTTATTATCATAAACGACAACATTTTTAGCTGCGGTATTTACGCCTTCAATCAAAGTTGAAGTACAAAGAAGAATATTTAATTTACCTTCCTCAAATGCCCTAATCATGAATCTACCAAGTGATCGCGGAAGTCGTCCATGATGTATCCCTATTCCGTGTTGCAATGCAACTGACACTAACCATTGATCATGATAATTATCGGCAGTCCATTTTGCAGCTTCAATTAACTCTTGATTAGAAGTTGGTTCAATAGTTCGAAGTTCAAGATATCTTTTTAACAGCTTTCTTATACTAGTTGGCGACTGACAGTAAATCATTGTTTGCCCATCAATTTCATCTAAAAGACTTGCCAACGCCTCTTCCTTATTTGGCATCTTTTTTATCAAATGAAGTTCAATTGCTACAGTTTGAAAATCTTCAATTAAAAAACTACAGCCAAGCTTTTTATTAATTATTTCTGGTATTGATTTGATTGATGGTCCAAGAAGATAAAACTGTGCACTGGTATTAACTAGTTTCAAAAATGCTTGGTTCAACTGTGTTGCGCGATCACCTTCATTATAAATTGACAGCTTATAAAATTCATCAATCGCAAAAAAGTCCACATCAATTATTTCACTTTCCATAGAAAGAAATCGTTCTTGCGTTAATACAAATATATTTTTATTGCCAAAATTCTGATCATTTGAAGTTATTATTGAATATCTATCAATAAATCTCGACATACGCCGTCTTGTCTCCTCCACTAATGCTAGTGTTGGCACAATTAAAACTATATTTTTAAAATCTTTTGCTGAAATTAAAATATCAATTAATAGACTTTTCCCAAATGACGTAGGTGCGCTAAGAATAATTGATTCACCAGACATAAGTTTTCGTAGAACACGTGCCTGTGAACTATGGAGAACATAATCATCCATTACGCCATCAGCACGATGAGCCGCATGCATTATGGCACTTCGTAAGGAAAGCTCTTTCAATTGAGTAACATAAGGATAAAGACCGACTTGCATCGCTAATTCATCAACTATATTTTTATAATCATCGTCAAGATTTTCTCTTTTTTCCAATGCTCGAATAACAAACTCACGCCCTAACTCAGGATTAAATGAACTAATATTTGATATTTCAGAAAGTAATTTAAATGGAGTATCAGTCCACTTGGCAGACTGAAGTTGTTCTCTTACTTTATTAGTATTAATCATAACTGCATCGCCTTCAGTCGAGTATCTAGTGATGCTATTAGTGCCTTTTTATCTTTCAAAGGAATTAATATTACATGAACAGTTATAGGTAAATCTTCTTTAAACCTACCCTTATATTCATCATTTAATTTTTCCCTCATTTTTTTATAACATTCATTTATTTCTTTTCTAATAGAACTTACATATACATCATCAGATTTATTAGTTATTTTTACAACACTACTTTCATAGGTGAGTAAAATAGGAATACAAACCCGTTGAAACACTTTATCCAATGAAGTGTTTCCGTTTAAAAGTTCATTTAATAATTCAGCTTCTGGCCAATCAGGGTCAATTTTATTTTTTATTAACATAAACTCAGACTTCAAATAATCAGTTTCAAGATGTTCAACAATTTCTTTTGCGACATCGTAAATAGCACTGGTTACATTTTTATAAAACTTGGTTTCACCGATCCAAAGTTCAAGGCCATCATCTTTTTTTACAACATGCACAGCATCGAAACCTTTCACTGTTTCGTTTAATGCTGTTTTATAGTAAATTTTACTAACTGCTGGAATTGTTTTATAAACCTGTCTAATTGCAATATGTAATAATATTTCTCCGAACTCACCCCGCAAGCCGTATTTTTCCGTCTGATAAACAAGTTTTGCTGCTTTTTTTGTTATTCGTACTGCATTTTGATGCCCAATTTCGCTCAATTCAGATTGGCTCAATGCAAATTCTGGAAGCCATTCCATGACATGATCTGCAAGCTGATCATTTCTCCAATCTCCACGTTCAAATCCAGCACAAAGAGCTAAATCTTCTCCACACTTATTAACCTCATGAAAAACAACCTCAAGAAAATAATCCGGATGATTCATAATTTTCCTGCTCTTTAAAAAATAAATAAATTTATTTTAATTTTCAATAAATTTTCATCTTAAATAAAAATGTTAACGCCACAAAAATAAATATATCCATGGCATTTGCTTATCATCTATATAGCGGTAAGTTTTCTATTTTCAAACGATATATTATTTTAACTAGTCTCCACATATGACTATTAGAATATATTATTTAATGAATAAAATAGAGGGCAGATATACGTTTAAGCATCACTACTACATGTCAAAAAGCATAACAACTAATTTTTTCATAAAAAGAAGAGCCGCCTGATTCAAAATTTCAACAGTTGCCTAAATATTTTCATTAGAAATTACTAAGCAACATTTGCCTACATCACCACAATCATCTGCGTACTGGTCCTTACCTAATAAAAAAAACACACAAGAGATACATAAAAATTCAAGTAGATTACACGCACTCTACTCAATTTCATTATTTATGTCATAACAAAAAAACAAAACTTGTAATTTAATATTAAGCATTTGAAATACTACGTAATATAACAACATAAAATAAGCTAACTACACAACGTAGTTGCCTGCGCCTAAATCCTTAACGGCATGTAAACAAAGCCATTAAGTAGCAAGGACACTAGTGACCTGCATCACACAGTGGTGCATCAAGATATACAGTCTGCTCGGGGCAGCGCCCTGCTTACTTCCACCAGTTCATCCACTGAGGAGCCACAAATGTCTGTTCAGGGCTTAAGCCATATCACCTTTATCGTTAAAGACATTGAGCGCATGACCCATTTCCTGTGCCAGGGGCTGGGTGCCGAGGAGATCTACGATAGTAAGGCCAGGAATTTTTCGCTTTCACACGAGAAGTTCTTTCTGTTGGGCGGGGTCTGGCTGGCGGTGATGGCGGGGACGCCATCGACCGAGCGCACTTACCGCCATACCGCATTTAAGATTGCAGACGGCGAAGTGGCCGGATACAAAGCCCGGCTGGAAAGCATAGGCGTGGAAATACTGCCGCCGCGCAGCCGAATAGAGGGCGAAGGCGAATCAATTTATTTTTATGACTTTGATGACCATCTGTTTGAACTGCACACCGGCACGCTGGAGCAAAGGCTGGCGTCCTACCTTTTCGCTGTGTGATCTAATTTTTTTGTCTTGTTCTTACTAAATTAATAATTAATAAAAAAATCATTTATTATTAATTTTTTTACATATTTTATTTATTATCTTCGCCATCTTGCGATATATTTTTTAAAAACATAAACAATTCAATTGACTTTTCCATATACTTTTTCGACAAGGAAACTGAAATTGATGCAAATACGAGAGCCGCGAGAAAGCATGCCCAAGATAAACTATATGGCCCAAAAGGAAGAACGATGAAAACAATCGTCAGAGCTATAAAAAAACGGTATGCCGTTCTATATTTCTCAAGCAACGCTGATGAAGTTATGTTTAGTGAAAAAATGTATATTCGGCAATGTTCAATGTAAATTTTAAAAGAACGCTTATTTTTGAGAGAAGAAGAAAAACCTGGCGGGCTTAGATTATCAAAGGAATAGTCAATTTCATTGCGTTTCGCAATTTTATACCAAATTTTCTGCAACAGAAATGAGTCAATATAATTTGCAATCAGCGCGATAAAAACACCAATAATATAAGCTTTCATAATTGTGATAACTAATGGATACCACCCCTGCCACTCTACTGGTACTTTTGAACCAAGCCCAAGAGTTTCAAGAATTAACTCTGGTGGTGGCAAATTCTGAGCCTGAAAAGCCGCTATTAGAATAGACCCCGGAATTACCTTACTAAGTAAGTCTAGAAAGAGAGCAGGAAACAATTTTAGAATATCCACAACTTTCTCCGAATAACTAAATATGTATAATATTTTCGGTAACTAACCCAACAAAAATTAGTATGAAAAACTATTGTAGATATTAAACAACCAGCAAAGTATTCTGCTATTTTCTGAATACTTACAACTGTACGCCCGATTATAAATATCATCATCAATAATATTTTTTTACGAGGGAGAGTAATATCATCTGCCTGTATTATTTTTTCTTTCCCTTAGTGTGAATTTCACTATTTTGTTCCTCTTCATTAAGCGCACTCTACTCAATTACTTTTTTTGTGTCACAAAAAAACAAAAGATAGTTGTAATTTAAAAACAAGCATTATTAATTATTACATAATAAAGAGACAAGAAAATTACACGGGGCATCCATCAGCGCCAGTAATGAACGGCCACCAGAATTCATAAGCACTGCTGTAATCACCAATTAACACCCCCTGCAAGCCCTTCGCTACATTGATTTGCAAGTTTCCAGCTGCTTATCAGCCACCCTGCCGCCAAAGACAGCCGGGCTGCGCGCGCTGACTACCTGCACCGAAAAGCTTTAAGAAATAGCCCACGTAGCAAGCAAACCACGCCCATATGGCACAAAAAAACCGCCCACTGGGCGGTCTTTTTGGCGGATTAATCAAGAGACGCAGGCATTGCCGCCAATAACCTGGCTTGTTGGCGCAGGCCAGTAAAGATCGAGTCGGCCACCACAGACGGAAAGCCGGCAGGTATAAGGCCCTCTACTTCTGCAATCACTTGATCGGTCACGCTGACCAGGTAATCCATCATCTCCAATACAACATCCTCGCCCAGACCCACCGCTTTGCCCTGAGCTAACCAATGCCGTTTCTGAATTTTGGTAATCAGATAATGATTAGAGCGGCTTCGTATACACATGGCTAATTTAGCCTTCTGCCTTGGAAAATGGTTGCTGCCATTCCCGGTAACAGGAAAGGCAGACAGCACATCATAAAGCGGCGTGGCCTCAAACTGGCCGCCAGCCAGATGCCGGATACTAAAATTTTTGGCATGGCCATCTATGGCAAACAGCAGCCAGAAAACAATTTGCGCGGCAAAAAACCGCCGGCGATCGGCTTCTTTTTCAACCGAGCCCAGGAGTAAATCCATGATCGCAGAAATTCCCGGGCCGCCATCGGCCTGATACTTAAGATCCGGCCGGGTACCGGTGGCCTGACACATATCCTCTTGCGGCAAACGCATAATCCAGGAGCCGTCTTCTGAAAACTCACGGTCAAACCGCTCAACCACAAGTACTTTTTGATCTTCAAACCGGGCCAGATCACACCAGGCAACCGGTAGTCCATAAGCGGCAACAATTTTAGAGCAGAGCCATTCATTTTCTACCGAGCTCTGCATATCTGCCTTTTGATTGCCCACCAATCCCAGGGGCAGTTTAAGAATATGCGTGGTCGGGGTGCTTCCTGCCGGCAGCATCCATGACCCATTCACCTTTAGCAGTGCTGTTTTTTCTTGCGCCCCGGCAATAGACAAACGCAAATCTTCGTCATGGTCCCGATATACTGATGCATAGCTACCACTGGCCTTTCGCAGCAAATCCGCAATATGGGATTCATCCAGCGGGATGCCCTGAATCTTATCCACATCGGCAGGAACGACATCCGGGGCAAGCAATTGGATTGCCCCCACACAATCCATTCCAATAGCCGACAGAAGGGTAAATGGCTCATCATTATTCAGCTGGTAACGTTGCCCGATACGGCGGCGAATATTGATATTGTCTGGCAGCAAGTTATCAAAATAGCTGGTTACCACCCCACCGTGATGAGGTTCATTATTCGGCATAAACGGCAGGGAGAGCGACAAGGGCCGCTTAGCGGGATGCGCCAGCCACTCAGGGAAATAAGCAAATACAGGAGCAGTTTTGCCTTCCCTCCAATAGCCAACCCGAACCCCATTCATCCAGATATGTAATTCTTTGCCCGGCTTAGCCATTGTTACCAGCCTCCCTTTTTAGGAGAGCCTGGTCCCTTAACAAACCCCAAAGGGGCCGTGGCTTTATCCATTGCTTCAATTGCTGTGCCAAGCCGCTGCTGCGGAGCTTCCTCGAGCAACTTTGCGATAACCACCACCGCCTTACTCTGCCCGCTACTTTTTAAGGCGGGGCCCATGGCCCTTTTTTCGCCAAGGGTCATTGAGCTTTTACTCATGTCTGATCGGGGCGGGTTTAATTGATTTTCTGCCCGGGGCGGCGTTGTATCTGCAATCGCTGTTGCAAGACCTTTAACCAGCTCAGGCCCGGTGCTCTTTAAGACAGCCGCTGCACTGCGCACCGTGGCCAGCTCTTTGTCGGAGCCCGGTAATTGACTGGTTGAACTTACTTTATTGCTAACCTGCTCGGCCAGAGCAAACTCTGCATCCAGCAGATTAAACAGGCGAAACAGGCGCTCAAAACTGGCGGACTCCGGGCGGGCCTCTAACTCGGCATAGCTTTGTTGAGTGATCCCTAGTTTTTGGGCAATGGCGCTCTGCGATAGCCCTGCTTTCTTTCGGTAAGCAATAAGAAGTGGCCGTAAATGCGCCAAGGTCTTGATCGTAAAGAATTCACTCATCATCGGCCCCTGCTGTCAGATAAAAACAGGGCAAAGCCTGTATATTTGCATTACAGGTTTAATCCTGTTTTTTAAACATACAGGGCATCACCTGTATTTCAAATATACAGCTTTTAACCTGTTAACTGGTGAAGAATCGCCAGGCGGTGCCCAAACGGCTTAATAACCGTGATATCTGATCCCCACGCCACAGGGCTGTTGTGCGGAGTTATATTAACCCGCCCCCAGGGCGGCACCGCATTGACAATACAGTTATGCGGCGGGTAGTCTGCGCAATATGGAAACGTTACCACAAACAGCTAACAGCATTCGCGAAGTGGCGGCCCTGGCGCAAACTTCGGTGTCCACGGTTTCGCGGGTGCTGAATCAGTCCGGCTATGTAAAGGCCGAAGTGCGCGAGCGCATTGAGCGCGTGATTGCGGCGACCGGCTTTGTCCCCAGCGCGGTGGCCAAGGGCTTGCAGCGCCAGCAGTCTTCGCTGGTGGGTGTGGTGATTCCCCGTATCGATTCTTACACGATCAGCGCCATGGTGGCCGGTATCTCTACCGTACTGGAAGCCGCCGGCTACAGCCTGCTGCTGGCCCATACCGATAATCAGGTGGAGCGGGAACTAAAAGCCCTGCAACTCTTTAAAGAGCAGCGCGTTAATGGCGTGCTGCTGCTGGCCGCTGAGCTGGGCGAACAACATCGCCAGGCATTTTCTTTGCTGAAGCTACCCCTGGTGGTACTGGGCCAGGATACTTCCGGCTTAGGCATCAGCTGTGTATTACAGGACGAATGTGCCGCCGCCTGCGCGCTGACGCAGGCCCTGCTGGAGCGCGGCCATCGCCGCATCGGCTATATCGGGGTGGATGCCGGCGATATTCAGGTAGGTGGCGAGCGCAAACGCGGTTATCAAACGGCCATCTCCGGTGCCGGTATAGCGGCGGACAGCACACTGATGACCGCGGGTGGTTTTGATTTTGCCAGTGCGGCGCTGGCCGTGGACCAGTTGATGGCCCTGCCCCAGCCGCCTACGGCTATTTTGGCCGCCACCGACCGACTGGCCATTGGCGCAATCAGCCGGCTGGCAAAAATGGGCTTGCGCGTACCGGACGATATTTCGGTTGCGGGCATGGGCGATATTGATATCGCGGCCATGATGCAGCCCCGGCTTTCTACCGTACATTATGATTACCAGGCCAGCGGCAGCCGGGCGGCACAATTGCTGCTGGCAAAGCTGAAGCAAGAAACCACGGCCACCAGCAAGACCGTGATGCCGTTTACCATCAAGCTACGCGACAGCGCACGGCAGTTGGCCCTTTAAAAAGACGGGCCTTTTTAAAAAGCGAATGTGGTAACGTTACCATACGGAGAAGACGATGAATTACCAGCAAATTGCAGCCGATATCCTGCCCCTGGTCGGTGGCAAAGACAATATGGTCAGCATTGCCCACTGTGCCACGCGCCTGCGTCTGGTACTAAAAGACCTGGAGCGGGTTAACAAACCCGCATTGGAAGCACTGGACAGTGTAAAAGGCTGCTTTACCAGCGGGGGCCAGTTTCAGATCGTACTGGGCCAGGGCGTGGTGAACCATGTTTGCGAAGCGCTGATTGCCATCACCGGCCTGAGCGAGGCGACCACCCAGGAAAGCAAAACGCTGGCAGCGGCCCGCCAGGGGTTGGCGCAACGTATGGCGCAAATGCTGTCCAATATCTTTGTCCCGATTATTCCGGTGATTGTGGCTTGCGGCCTGTTGATGGGCGTAATCGGCACGGCCAGAACGCTGGGCCTGGCGGCAGATACGCCGTGGTTGCAGATCCTGGATATGTTCTCTAATACCGCCTTTGTGTTTCTGCCTATTCTGATTGCGATGTCGGCCGCCCGCGAATTTAATACCAACCCGTTTCTGGCTGCGGCGCTGGGCGGCATTATGATTCACCCCGCCCTGCAAAATGCCTGGACCGTGGGCGGGGGCATCCATGAATACTGGACCTTATTTGGCCTGCATATTGCCAAGGTGGGCTACCAGGGTACGGTGCTGCCGGTTTTACTGGCGGTATGGATGCAAAGCCATATCGAACGCCGGCTGCGCCGTGTGGTGCCCAATAGTCTGGATTTAATTCTGACGCCTTTTCTGACGCTGATGCTGAGTGCACTGGCAGCCCTGCTGCTGATCGGCCCGTTTGGCCGCATGCTGGGCGATGGCATTTCTTTAGGCCTGATGATGGTTTACCAGCATGGCGGTGTTCTGGCCGGGATGCTGTTTGGTGGCGCTTACTCTTTGGTGGTGATCACCGGGGTTCATCACAGTTTTCATGCGATCGAAGCGGGGCTGTTAAGTAACCCAGCCATCGGCAAAAATTTCTTGCTGCCTATCTGGTCCATGGCCAATGTGGCGCAAGGCGGCGCGGCGCTGGCGGTGTTTTTTCGTACCAGCGACGCCAAGATCAAACAAATTGCCCTGCCGGCAGCACTATCCTGCCTGCTGGGGATTACCGAGGCGGCCATCTTTGGAGTAAACCTGCGTTTTGTCCGCCCCTTTGTGGCGGCGGCGCTGGGCGGGGCATTGGGCGGCGCCTGGATTGTCTTTAACCAGGTCTTTATGACCGCCATTGGCGTAACGGGCCTGCCAGGTATTGCTCTGGTGCCGGGTGCTGGCATGCTGAACTATATCATTGGCCTGATCATTGCCTTTGGCAGCGCCTTTGTTGCCAGCTGGCTGTTTGGCTTAAAGGAAGCCAGGGCATGAGTAAAGAAGCCATTGCAGCAGCCCACTGGCGGCCGGCTTTCCACCTGTCGCCCCCGCAGGGGCTGATGAACGACCCCAATGGATTAATCTACTTTGCCGGCCGCTACCATGTATTTTTTCAATGGAATCCGCATGCCTGCGCCCATGGTGCCAAAAGTTGGGGCCATGCCAGCAGTACCGATCTGGTGGACTGGACCCTGCACCCGCCCGCGCTGGAGCCGGATGACTGGTATGACCGCCAGGGCTGTTATTCCGGTTCGGCGCTGGTGATAGATGGCCGCTTGTGGCTGATTTACACCGGCAATGTACGAGGCGGCCAGGAGCGCAAAAGCTATCAGTGCCTGGCCGTATCCGATGATGGTATCCACTTTGCCAAACTGGGCCCCACCCTGCCGCAGCCGCCAGAGGGTTATACCACCCATTTTCGCGACCCCAAGCTTTGGCAAAGCGAAGATGGCTTTCATATGGTGCTGGGCGCTCAGCGCAGCAACGGCACTGGAACGGTACTGCATTTTTACAGCCAGACGTTGCAAAACTGGACCCTGCGCGGCGAGCTGCTTGCAGGCGATCAATACGGCTATATGTGCGAATGCCCTGACCTGTTTACGTTAAAAAACCAGCAGATCATGCTGTTCTGCCCGCAGGGGCAAGAAGGTGAAAACTGGCCCTGGCCCAATGCCAATGCCAGCTGCTACAGCAGCCAGGATCAGAATGCCCCTGGTTTTGCCACCCCCCAAACGCTGGATTACGGCCCCGATTTCTACGCGGGGCAAACCATGCAGGGCCCGGATGGCGAGCGCATTATGTGGGGCTGGATGGGCCGGCCGGAACAATCGGACACCCCCAGCGCCGCCGCAGGCTGGACCCACTGCCTGAGCGTGCCGCGCGTGCTGAACTGGCAGGATGGCCAACTCAGCCAACGCCCTCATCCGGCGCTGCAGGCACTGCGCGGCAATGGCTTGCAGCTGGCCGGCCAGGTGATCCACGGCCCATGGCAACACCCCGGTTTGCAAGGGGACTGCTGCGAGCTGGATATCACATTAAGCAGCACCAGCGCCTGCAACATCATGCTGCGCCAGGGCCGTCACTGCCATACCCGACTGAGCTGGTTACCTGCCGAAGGAATACTGGAACTGGACACCCGTATGAGCGGTGCCGGCGATGGCAGTATCAGCCGTGCTCCGCTCCCCTCTTCCACCCATCTGCAGTTGCACCTGCTGCTGGACCGCAGCACGCTGGAGATCTTTGCCAATGACGGCAAAACCGTCCTCTCTGCCTGCCTGTTTCCGGACCCCGACGCCAACGGCATCAGCCTGTTGGCCGAAGGCAGCGCCTGCATCGAGCAGCTCTCTTTCTGGCCTATTAAGGCCATGAATGTAGAGGCCACGGCGACCTGAATCTTTGGTAAAGGGTGCTTAGAAGTGCTTCTGATAGAGCGGGCAAGGGTTAGCGAAAGCTAACCCTTTTTTAATGGCTGGAATAAGAGGATTTGAGCCTCCACTTCCACCCCATTCGCAAATTCAAAGTTTTATAACCGCTTGATATCATTATTCTAAACAGAAAAGCCTTCTAATATAAAGCCATCCCCCAGAAAGCCCCAGAGCCGCATTTTTACAGGGGATTTTTGGCTTATTAGAAGGAAAAATCAGATTTGTGGGTAACCTTGTCAGGCCAGCGCCGCTGACTTAAATTCAACGGCATATCACCTGCCCCCCCCCCCATGAGTGAAAGGTTTAAATCCAGCCGTTTAGGATTAATCCAGATTGCCGGGCATCATCATAAATCGCAACAGATAATCGCCCTGCCCACAAAAACCCCACAGAAAAATTAATTAAATAAGATAGTTAATACACATATTTTCATGTCAAATTCAGACAAATACTTACGTTTTACCCTAAGCAATCAATCGCTAACCTGACTAAAAAGTAAGGAAAAGGTGCAAATCCCCGCTCAATCGGGTGTAGTATATCGGCATAAAATACTTCAGGCTGTGCCCAAGCAAGGCATTCCATGGGCTTAGCATTTTTACACACAAAAGGTGGTTATTTTTCTGCCATTTTGGCTGTATACACCTTGTTAACCGATGACTGCCATGCTCAAAATTACGCTTTCTCTCATAGCGGTACTGATCAGTGTTTACTGGGTTGGCGAAAAAGCCAGAAGGAACCCAAAAATTGATGCATTTCTGTCTGCGATCGAGGGAAATTACTCGAAGTTTAATAACAGGCTTGAAGATGCTACAACCAAAAGCGGGCTAAGTTTACTTCGCCGATTCTACGGTTGGGCAAGCGCTTTTTTGTTCGCTTGCATTTTGATTTTTCAACGACTCTCTCTGCAAAACCCAAGGAGCCTTCTGCCTCTTTTCTGGGGGTTTGGGTTCACTTTTATGGGCTGGTTCTCGATCAAATGGGTCGTCGAGCATAAAAAAACTATTGGTGAATTTTCAAGAAACAATGTGCTAATAATTTTTGGCCCACTCACCATCGGTATTTTTGATTTAGTGTTTCATACACCGTTTACAGAAATTCTGCTCCTCCCATTTCAGCAAGCAGCGGCAACGTTTCATTTCAACATGCCAGAGATAACAAATCCACTTGCCATTGGCGGCGCTGTCTCATTAGTGTTTCTTTTATTTTTTTGCATTTACTATTTACTTACTTGGACTATCACAGCTCCTGTGTTTCTAGTTTCAGTATTCGCAGTGGTTCTTCCTATAAAGTTCGCACGCGCTCTGGCTAAAATAGATCGCAACAACACATTTTTTTGGTTTACAGTGTTTGCAATGTGCATTATCTCCTTCTGGCTAACACAGCTATAAATCAATTACCTCACCATTTCTCCGGACCTGCGTAAAAAGTCACGCTGGCAGATTAATTCATACAATAAAAATTACATGACACCTGAAGAGATTGCACATCAAAAGGAAGTTGAGTATTACGCATCAAGCGTGAATGCTTGGTTCAATACATCTCTCGAGCATGACAAAAGTATCCTTACGTTAGCAGCAGGGGGTATCGGTCTTCTCATTACACTGTTAACAACCATGGGCCTATCATCGGCGGAAGCCCTCGTTCTTTACGTCGGCGCAATTACAAGTTTTCTCATAGCGCTTATTTCAGTATTGGTTGTTTTTCGTCACAACCGCACGTACATCGAAAGGGTGTTGGCGGGTAACACTACGGGAAACGATCCAGTGCTAGCTAAGGCCGACTCAATTGCTTTGTGGGCTTTTGGGATTGGTGTAGTCTTCACCGCAGTTATTGGCATTGCTACGGCCATTCATTCACTTCAAAAGAAAAAACCATGTCTAACGAACCAATAAAATCAACCCAAGCTGTTCCGTTACACGATAGTTTTAACGGCGCGTCCAATTTACAACTTGCAATCGAAAGCTATAACGGAGCAGCAAACCTTCAAAAGAGCTTTAATGGTGCGTCTAACCTCCAATGTCAGCCCATTGCAAGTACTGCCGCACCTGTCACCAGTACTCCCATAACAGCGGCACCAAGTACTTCACAAAACCAGATCAGCGATGGCAAGTGATTTCTAACTCAACGTTCAACCTCGCTCACTTCGTTGACTGGGACCGGCTTTAGCCGGTCCCTTAGCTTAATCGTTAGGTATTTTTGAGCACAATAATGCAAGCTGCACTATTCATAGAAAAATCTCGCAACTCGCAAGCTTGGCGCAAGCATTCAAGTGCATTGCGGCGTTCCGCTGATGTGTTATACGAAGACTTCATAAGCATTCTTGCTGAGTCCATCAAAGCGGCCAAAGCTATCGATGAAGACACAAATATCGAGACAGCCTTAGAAGCTATTGAAACAGCCAAGCTGCTATACGGATTGGCACTTGAAACAGCGCTGAAGGCTTGGATCATTGAGCATAAGCCAAGTCAGATTGAGATTAAAATTACCATTGATGGATCTGGCGAGGCCAAACATGCTGAATTAAAAAGCTTCGGGGTCAACGGTAATCAAGGGCACAACCTATCTGCATTGGCGGATGTCGCTGGAATTTTCGAAGGCACCACTTTTGCTCACGTCCTGAAGACTGACTCTGACCGCAATATATTCCGCGCAATTTGTAGAGATCTAGGTCAAGTTGTTATTTGGCGAGGCAGGTATCCGGTTCCCATGGCATCCTTTGAGCCCCAGCCACTGGCAAAAGATGTCCCATGGCAAGCTTTTGCTCACTACATTAGGGATTTACTGGATCCAATGCTTGATGCACTTCTAATCAAATCATCTATTGATGACTAAAACGATTCCTGACGCATGTTCCACTAGCCACTTAATTCAAATGTTATGCGGCCCTCAAGGGCGTCTGCCGCTTGCAGTTTATATTGAGGTCTTTCATCCTTACGCGGTAATGAGAGTGGTAGAATCCTCACCATTGGAAGTGTCAAAGTAGAGTGAATTAATAATGCCTAAATTTTACGAATTTTTCGCCGGCGGCGGGATGGCTCGTGCAGGACTTGGTAAAGCTTGGGACTGTATTTTTGCTAACGATTTTTCAGAACAGAAAGCAGTGTCATATCGCACTAACTGGGGTGATGCTGACCTAACTGTTGAAGACATCAACAAAATCTCTTCAACCCTTCTGCCTGGCCAAGCTCAACTTGCTTGGGCCTCCTTTCCCTGTCAAGACCTTTCTCTTGCAGGTAATGGCGCGGGACTTAAAGGTGCAAGATCAGGCACTTTTTGGGCCTTCTTGAGGATCATTCAAGAATTGAAATCTGAAGAACGCAAGCCTTCCATGATTGTTCTTGAAAACGTGTACGGTACACTGACTTCTCATGAAGGCAAAGACTTTGAAGCAATTGCAAAGTCTTTAGCTGGAGAAGGCTACAACTTAGGTGCAATTGTTATGGATGCGGTTCAATTCGTGCCGCAATCCAGGCCGCGTGTTTTCGTTATTTGCATTGATGAGAACTTAACCATTCCAGACGAGGTCATTTGCGAACGGCCCTCACCTGCATGGCATCCTGATAAAGTAATTTGCGCATATAACGCACTTCCAAAGAAAATTAAAAACAAGTGGAAGTGGTGGAAAATGCCTGAGCCTACTCAGCCTCTTATGACCTTAGATGACATCATTGAAAATGACCCTAAAGGTGTTAAATGGCATACCAAGAGTGAGACTCAAAAAATTCTTTCTATGATGACTCCGGTTAATCGACAGAAAGTTATTGCTGCTCAACAGAACGGGCAGATAAAGGTTGGCACAATCTACAAGCGTACTCGTGAAGGTATTCAACGCGCAGAGGTTCGCTTTGACGGTGTTGCAGGTTGCTTGAGAACACCCAGCGGTGGATCAAGCCGTCAAACCATTATGGTGGTTGAAGGGCCCAAGATCATGACCCGGCTGATTTCCCCAAGGGAGGCTGCACGCTTGATGGGCCTGCCAGAGAGCTACATTCTGCCCTCTAAATATAACGAGGCATATCATCTGATTGGAGATGGTGTAGTTGTTCCTGTTGTCGCACACATTAATCAGAATGTTCTTCTTCCGGTTATAAATGCAAATGCACAACGACAACTTCAATCGCATGTTGCATAAGGATTTATATGCCAAGTGAAAATATGCAGGAGTCGCTTGCAGAACTTCCTGTTCCAACTGACTCAACAACAGAACTCCCTTTTGAGACAAGCGAGCTACGAACGCTTCTAGATCAGTTCTTGAATAGATTGGTTGAGAATCCGCTGAATACGGGTCAAGAAGTTAGAGTTGGCAATTTTCAGTGGGGAGTCTATTCCTTCTATGACTACGACAATGAACCAATCTATGTCGGTCAAACGAAGGAGTCACTAAGAACACGAATACGCCGACATCTGACCAATCAGCGAACTGATGCTGTCGCCATGAATGTTCTTGACCCATTTGAGGTCTATAAGATCGTGGTCTATCCTCTTCCACTACTGGAAGGTAAGCCAGCCTCTAACACAGAAGCTAAGCGAATTCTTGATGCTTTAGAGCACAAGATTTATAGCCAAGCAATTAACAACTCAAAGTTTAAAGCGATACTCAATGAAAAGGAACCTCCAATACCTCAGGTTGAGGTGGAAATTCCTGCTTGCTTTGAAGGTGTAATTGTCTCTGACGAAGTAAAAAGAATTCGTGAACACCCCGACATTCGGATTGCAAGAAGAACACAAACTATTTCTCGGCTGGCACAGGTCATCAGTGAAAGAAAGGTTCAGAAGGGTTTGAGAATGGTTCTTCTAACTCAGGCAAAACGTATTGAATGGCTGGCACAAAGAAGGCTGGAAAGTGCATCTGAAGTTCCCGATAATGACACCGACTGACTTCTAAAATACGCATAACCATTCGTTGCAGCAGATGCGATAAAACGTCAAGGTATCGCTGCTGCGTGAGTTCACTTGCCAGCCTAGGTCTTGCGTGAAAGCATCCCCGTCACCTCAAAGACTGCGAGAACATGCTGCTTAAAAATGGGCTAGTTTTGTGGGGGGATTACTCTGGATTAATCACAGGCTTCATCATGCCAGGTCCCTGCAAGCCCTTAGCTGCATAGATTTGCAAGTTTTTCAGGCCTGCTCATCCCCCATCTAAGCCCCGCAAGCCGCAGGGCTTTTTTGCTGCGGCATACAATTCCATTGAATGGTGGGGCTGCGCGCGCTGGCAGAAGGCACCGGACCGCCTTACAAACGGCCACCATCGTAAGTAAACCACGCCCCTGCACCCAACCCGCCCAGGGTTCGGCTTTGCTGCCTGGCTGACTACCCTGCGTGGCGCTGGCCAGGCAGATGGAAGCGGATCACTTCCACCCCCAGCCATTCATTCAGCCACCATCAGCCGCGCCTGCAGCGGCAAGACTTCATTCAGCGCAATGGCCTGGTGTAAATCTCTGCTCAATCTGATGTAATATATTCGCATGGAATTATTAAGGCTGCGCCCAGAAAGGCATTTCACGGGGCACGGCATTTTTTATATACCCAATAGGGTGTTTTCCTGGCATTTTTGGGTGTCCACATTTTATTGAAGGAAAAATATGTCGACCGTTGCAGCAACACCGAAACCACCTTACTACGCCGTCATTTTTACTTCTCTCCGTACTGATAGCGATAATGGCTATGGTGATATGGCAACTAAAATGGTTGAACTTGCGGCCCGGCAGCCCGGCTATTTAGGTTTCGAATCAGCGAGAGAAGACCTTGGAATTACTGTTTCGTATTGGTCCGATCTTGAATCAATAAAAAATTGGAAAGCCAATATCGAACATCAGCAGGCTCAAAAATTAGGTCATGAGAAATGGTATTCTTCATTTAAAGTAAGAATATCCAAGGTCGAGCGTGATTACGGCATCTGACAAGTCGCTCACTTCACTTGCCGAGCCCCTTCATTGTTAGGCATCTGATGACCGCTTCAAGCTAGTTCATGGCAAACCACGTCCTTGCACCCAAACCGCCCACTGGGCGGTTTTGCTTATCTGGCCGACTGCCGTGGCGCTGGCCAGGCGGATGGAAACGGATCACTGCCCAGCCATTCCGCTCCATCAGCCGCGCCTGCAGCGGTAAGACTTCATTCTGCGCAAAGACCATGGGTTTTCCACATCGCCAAAGCCACCAGAATAGTGCGGCCGTCGCCAAAGGTGATGAATCCAGGCCCGCCGGTGATGCGCAGCCAGAATCACAGCGCGCGCTCCCCTCAGCTCAAAGCGATAGCCGGAACTCGTCCATAAACGCCGGCGTATCCTCTTTGCGGGG
>JBOFGM010000269.1:0-2444 GCA_051649105.1 Iodobacter sp.
CGCCACCATGGCCAGCCTGCCCGGCCAGGCCCAGCCTTTATTGCAAACCGCGGCAGTGACTTATCTGATTCCGCATATCAAGGCGATTGCTGAGTTCCCTGTTACTGCGCTGCAGCTCACACCCAGCGCAGATAAAAGAACCGATCAGCACTGGGAAAGGCTGGAATGGCGCAAACCCAAATAACCCTTGATGGCCGTCGTCATGTTTAATTTCACCCCCGTCCGCCGCTTATTGGTGCTGATGGCCTTTTCGGCGGCCAGTCAGGCCCAAAGCACGCTGGATGCCACCCAGACCCAGGCTTTTCGCGGCTGGTTTGTGCGGATTGTGAACGAGCAGCTGCGCCAGGGCCCGAACCCGCGCTGGCAGCACAGAGATTGCGCCGGTCTGGTGCGATTTGCCGTGGCCGAAGCCCTGCAAAAGCATGATGCCGCCTGGCTTAAAAATAACGGCATCAGCCGGGCCGGTCTGCCGCCCGAAGTCGATTTACGGCCCGAAAACCGTGAAGCATTGCGCCACAACTGGAAACAGCAGGATGGCGGGCGCGGCGCCTATGTGCCGGCCTTCGGGCTGGTACAAAACAATGCAAGATTGATAAGCCGGGATATTAATCAGGCCGAACCCGGCGATTTATTATTTTTTGACCAGGGCGATGACCAGCATGTGATGGTCTGGACTGGTCGCTATATTGCCTACCACACCGGCACCGTTCACCCCAAAGATTCCGGGTTAAGAGCGGTACGGATTGATCAATTAATGCAATGGAAAGACACCCGATGGCAGCCCCGCAACGACAATCCCAATTTTATCGGCATCTATCGCTTGGCTTTCTTGCCCTCTTCTTCTTAGTCAGCCAGTGTTTTGCGGCAGACTTTGCCGAGCGCGGCAATACCTTTTATCTCTTGTCCGACTCGGGTTTTTCCAGCACCGACACCGCCACGGTGCGCCTTGAGGCCAATAGCTTTGATGCCAAAGCCTATGGCGGCGTGGATATTGTGCTGTACCGCGTGCCTAAACCGCTGGATTTTTTAAAGCAGCAAAAAGATCCGCATAAGCTGAATCTGAATGGCAATTTCCAGGGCGAAGGCGCGGCCAATGCCCTGCGCTATCTGTGGGATAAATGGTATGCCCGCTCCCGCCAGGCCTGGCAGCGAATTTTCTCTGCCCCCGCCCGGGGCGCGGTCACCCATACGGCTCCGGCCCTGAAAACCCCGCCGCCCACCACCACCCGTTATGCGGCCGTGCGCCAGTACCAGCCCTTAAAAGGCTTTGAGCTGGTGGATGAATTTCGCTATCCGCTGCATATTGCCAACCCTGAAGCGGCTGCAGGCCGGCTGGAAGGCAGCAGCAGCGAGCGCGGCATTACCCCCGGCAATGTCCGTATTCCTTTAGGCAAGCTCAAACCCGGGCTTTATATTGTGGAAGGCTATCTGGGCAGTTTCAGAGCCGCCACCTTACTGTTCGTATCCGACACCGCCCTCTTTACCAAGGTGTCTTCCGGCCAGATGCTGGCCTGGACTGCCAATAAGCAAAACGGCACGGCGGCTGCCGACAGCGAGCTGGTCTGGAGCGATGGCAATGGCACCTTAAAATCGGGCGACACCGATAAAGAAGGGATTGCCGTCTTTAATAAAACCGCGCCCGATCAAAGCTTTGTCTATGGCATCGACAGCCAGGGCGGTGCCATGATTTCGGAAAGCTTTTATTACCCGGCCGAAGTCAATAACAGTAAATTGTATATCGCTACCGACCGGCCGCTTTACCGCCCGGGGGATGCCGTACAAGTCGCCATTACCGGCCGTGAATTTACCAGCGCCAGAGAAAATAACCGCATTAAAAGCGAAACCGTGCGGCTGATGCTGAAAGATCCGGCCGGCACCGAGATATCAACCCAGGAGGTTAAAATCACCGCAGACGGCGCAACCAGCCGTTTTACCCTTCCCGATAATACCGTTGCCGGTGGGTATGAGCTGCGGCTGATGTATCAGAACACCAGCTATGCGGCCCCTTTCCGGGTGGCTGAATATACCAAGCCGCATTACGACATCAGTATTGATCTGGATAAGCCCGCGCTTAAAACCGGCGAAGAAGTCAGCGGCAAAGTCAGTATGCGCTACCCCGATGGCCGGCCGGTGGCAGGTGCCAGTGTTGAGCTGGTGTTACGCAGCCAGCGCGTCTCTATGACCAATGGGGAAGTGCAATATCAGGGCTTGTTTCCGCTTAAACTGCGCCAGGACACCCTCAAACTGGATGCCGCCGGCAATGCCCGCTTTACCCTGCCAGCCGCCAGCGAGCCCAGCCGTTATGTATTACGCGTGATTGGCAGCCAGTCGGGGGCTTATCCGGTAACCGCCAGCCGCGAAGTGCTGGTGGACAGCGCCGCCAGCCGTTATCGCATCAGCCCGGATAAATTATTTTCGGCGCCCGGTGAAGCCGCCCGCTTTAA
>JBOFGM010000270.1:0-1565 GCA_051649105.1 Iodobacter sp.
ATAAAAGTACAATACCCGAGTAAATACATCGGGTATCACAAAGGAAATCCATAATGAGCACTCAAGACCTTATTCGCCAACAGGTAACAGAAAACGCCGTGGTTCTGTATATGAAGGGCACACCCACTTTTCCGCAGTGCGGTTTTTCCGCCGGTGCGGTACAAATGCTTAAAAACTGTGGCGTGTCTTTTGCCGCGGTGAATGTACTGGCCGATGCCGATATTCGTCAGGGCATTAAAGAATATGCAAACTGGCCTACCATTCCTCAGCTCTATATCAAGGGCGAATTTGTCGGTGGTTCAGATATTATGAAAGAGCTGTTTGCTACCGGCGAGCTGCAAAAAATGCTGGAAGGGATTGCAGAGTAAAAACTCAGGCTCCGCAAGGAGCCTGAATCATTTTGGCTTAAGCCGCGATCTTTTCATCGATGCGTTGCCGTACCGACCGCATTAAGGTTTCCCGCTGGTAGGGTTTATGCAGTATTTCGCCAAACAGCGTGGCGGAACGGTCCGCCGCACTGTTTTTATGCGGATAGCCGGAGGTCAGCAAGACCGCCATATCCGGGGAAAATTCTGAAATATACTGCGCCAGGGTAATGCCATCCATGCCTCCGGGCATCACGATATCAGATAGCAGCAGATCGACTCTGCCTGCGATGGCCAGCTTCTCTATGGCATCCAGCGCGTTTTCTGCCTGTATCACACCATAACCAAGGCTGCGTAAATGCTCGGCGGTGACTTCCCGTAAAGAGGCTTCATCGTCCACCAGTAAAATGGTTTCGCAGCCGCCCACGACCGGTTCTGCTGCAATGCTGGTTTTGCCCGCCGCATTTTTAGCCGCCGGATCAATGGGTAAAAACAGATGGAACATGGTGCCAACGCCGGGCTCACTATAAACCCGGATATGACCATTTAATTGTTTAATAAAGCCATACACCATAGCCAGGCCCAGACCCGTGCCTTTCTCCGCCTTGGTGGTAAAAAAAGGTTCAAAAATTCGTTCGCTGATTTCGGCCGGCATGCCTTTGCCATTATCATTAAATTCCAGCAGCAAATAGTGCTGGTCATCGGGCTGAATATCTTTGGCATGATTAAAGATTTCGGGCCGCCAGTGGTGCAGATAAATCACAATATCACCGCCATCCTCCGGCATGGCATCCCGGGCATTAATGGCCAGATTAATCAGTATATTTTCAAATTCCGCCGTATCCAGTTTAATGGCGGGTAAATCCGGCTCAATAAAGGTGTTGATGGTGATCTCTGGCCCCAGCGTTCTTTGCAGCAGGGCCAGTACGCCGTGAATTAATTCCCCCACATTTTGTGGCTTAATTTCCTGCGGTAAACCGGGCTGTTGTCTGGATAATTTAAGCAGCCGGCGGGTAATATCGGCACCGCGCAGTGCCGCATCCAATGCACTTTGACAGCGCATCCGGGCCTTTGGATTGCCCTCTGTTTCCATGGCAATAAAATCAAGATTAGCAATGATAATACCCAGCAGATTATTAAAATCATGGGCCAGCCCGCCGGAAAGATGGGATAAAGCATCCATTTTTTGCGACTGAATCA
>JBOFGM010000271.1:0-1720 GCA_051649105.1 Iodobacter sp.
CGATTGTTCAGCGTGGGGAGATTACTCTGCCCGAACTCACCAATTTCCCCCGTAGCAAAAAATAAAGGCAGACATATCCGCGCCGGGATGATGCGTAGATGTGTCTGATGACGACCAAGGCGGGCTCATTAAGAACCACCATGATTTCTGCATAAATATAAGCCTGGCGGGAGGGGCTGATACCTGAAAGAGCGTTATGTTTTTTGCGATAAACAGAGATAAACCGCCAGCCTTTTGCGATGCCCCGTCACAGAAGCTGGCTCGCTCTGTATTGCAGCGGCCAGTTTCTGTTTTCATGGCAAGAAAACGCTACAATCCATTTCCATTCTCTGGCAGAGCACGCAAGCTGTTTTTAACCAGTTCAAATTTCAATGGTTCGGTAGAAGACATTAATAAACGGGGGGTGACCACTTTCCATTTGTCATCTTTGGGCACATTTTCATAAAATGCAACAATGGCAATATAATCTGCCTCCGGTTCCATTTTTTCGGTCAGGCTTTTCTGGCTGCCTGGTGAAATAATACTTTCTGATATTCCCACTAAATCTTGTTTTAATATTTCTTTATCTTTATTCCAGAGTGTTCCAATCTCTGTGCCATCAAATGTTTCGCGATTTTTTAATTGGTAAATACGCACAACCACGGTATGTGCATCGCCAGTCTGGCTGGTATTAAGTTCATCTCTGGCGGTTAAATCTATTTTTAAAACTTTAATCTGCGGAATAAAGACAGCTTTACTGACCGACGTTACTGTATCGGTCACCGTTTGAATTGCGCCGCAGCCGCTGAGCAGGGCAGTGATTATTGCAGCTTGCATCAGCATATATTTTTTTTTCATTATTTAATCCAATTAAACCAGCAGAGAGATAACCGGGAAGTTGCAAAATAAGCCTCCCGGAGTCGTGATATTTATCTTTTAGCTAACGCCATATATTTTCCCAATTGAATACGCACTACTGCGTCCCGCCCGGCAGAAGATGACAACCGTGTTGTCTGCCCCAGCCGGGAATGAAGCTGCCCCAGTTGCAAACGGGGTATCCAGCTGGCTGAAATGTGCATATCCAGGTGTGCGTTATATTTTTGCCCCAGATAAATTTTAAGTAAGCCAAATAAATCTCTGTGCCCGGCACTGCCAGGCATTAAGCCCATGGCTTGTTGTGCTGATGCGGGTTCAATACTGATTTTAATTGTGCGGTTTTGATCCAGTACGCGTTTTCCCAGTAAACAGCCCTGGCCTAAACCCAGTGATCCTTGTCCAAGGCCCGCTTCCGCGATTACACGGACTTTGACGGGAAAGCGTTCTTGAACCGTAATCCGGGATTCGGGTAATAAATAGTGCAATACGCCGGTTAATCCCTGTCTGGTGCGTGTTTTCTGGCTGAGGGGGCCCAGCAGGGCGAGCAGCCGCGCGGCAGGAATACTTTGTTTTTCTGCCGCATGGCCGATGCCAAAACCGATCAAACTCAATAAGTATTCCGAAGTGCAATCGGTGCCGTTGGCTTTAAAGCCAACCGGATAACGATACTTGGACCATGCCCGGTAAAAAAGGCTGGTGATGCGGTGGTTGAAAATATCCAAAAAAGCGGCCAGCGCATCGCTGCCTTCCTTACGCAGCGCAATATTGTCTAAAAAATAATAAGGCAGGCGAGAATCAACACCGTAAAGCCCTAAAAAGGTGGTCCTGACGGTGGCCGGGCGTTCCGGGTGCTCCGTATCATATT
>JBOFGM010000272.1:0-16342 GCA_051649105.1 Iodobacter sp.
TATCCAGCTCAGAAGCAGCACAATACTTATTTCAGCTCGCTGGAGGCCTTACGCTGCAACAGCTACAATCATGTTTATATTTCGTGCCTCATCCGCGCATTGCAGAGACACTGACCGCTTTGGGTGCTAAACAAATAGAACTAACGGAAGCGGGGGACCGCGGTATTTTGCATGGCATCCGCCAGCATTTTACGCATCCCCGCCAGGAAACCAGACCAAGATGACCCAGGATACTTCACAAGACTCGCTCTCCGCGACACTAGAAACGCCACGTCGCCGTTTTGTACCACAGCCAGCCCTGATCCTTGGTGTTGCCGCTCTGATCGCTGCCGGCGGAGTATGGCTGCATCAGCAACAGGCCATGGATCAACTCAGGTTGGAAGTAAGCCGTCAGCTGGCCGCAAATAAAACCGGCTATACCGGGCTGTCTTTGCAACTGGCAAACAACAGCAAACAGCAACAACAAGTTATTGCCCGGCTGGCCATGCTGGAAGCAAAACAAGCAGAATCGCAAAATCAGCAACAAGCGCTGACCAATATGTATGACGCACTGACCCATAGCGAAACGCACCGGGCTCTGGCCGATATTGAACAAACCTTAAGCATTGCCAGCCAGCAATTACAATTAGCCGGCAATGTCAGCTCTGCCTTACTGGCTCTGAGCAGTGTGGATCAAAAACTGACACAACTGAACCGCCCTGAGCTGATCAGCCTGCGTCAGACGATTACCCGCGATATCGATACCCTGAAAGCACTGCCTTATGTGGATATTATCGGGATCAGTGCCAAAATTGACAGCCTGATTGCCGGCTTGAATGACTTACCACTGGCCATCGACCGTCATCGCCAGACCGTTCAGCAAGCTAAACCATCGCAAAGCGACACCGCTTTCGGGCGTTTTACAGAAGATCTGTGGCATCAGTTCAGACAGCTGTTCCAGATCCGGCATATGGATAAACCAGAAGCCATGCTGTTGTCACCGGAGCAAAGCTTCTTTTTACGTGAAAATATCAAACTGCGCCTGCTGGATGCCCGCACCACACTGCTGCTGAAAGACGAAACCAGCTATCGCAGTGACCTTGCCGCCGCCCAGCATTATTTAGAAGAGTATTTTGACCGCTCAGCACCACAAACTGCGACCTCAATTGCCACGCTGAAGCAATTGTCTGCGCAAGAGCTGGCCATTAAATTACCCGACTTAGGCAATAGCTTAGCCGCCGTGCGCAGTGCCCGCACCGTTGCGGAAAGGATAAAGCCATGAGAATTCTGTTCTGGATTATTGCTTTATTTGCACTGGCAGTCGGCCTGACCTTATTTGCCCAGCTCAATACCGGCTATGTACTGGTGTTTTTGCCACCATGGCGGATTGAGATTTCCTTAAATGTCTTTGCCATGCTGATTTTGGCAACGATCTTGGTTTTATATTTAATTCTGCGTGTGATTGCCGAATTGGGCGGGTTGCCACAGAAGGTTAAACAATACCGTGAGCGTCAGCAAAGAGATGCCTCGGTACAGCTGGAGCGCGAAGCACGGCTGGCCTTTTTTGAAGGCCGCTATCAGCGTGCCGAACGCCTGGCCGGCGAAGCACTGAATAACAGTGAAAATAATGAAGCATTTGCGGTAAACGCCCTGCTGGCCACCCGTGCTGCCCATCAAATGCGCGATTTTGCCCGCCGGGATCAGTATCTGGAAAAACTGCATCAGCGTTTTGGCGATCAGCATTTATCTGCCGCCATGATGGCCGCGGAACTGTATCTGGATGAACGTCGTTATGCCGAAGCCGATAAAGCACTGGCTGCGGCAAGGAATATTTCCCCTAAGCTGACTGCCGCGCTGCAATTAGAATTGCGCCTGCGTTTACGGGAGAAAAATCCGGATGCGATTTTACGCCTGGTGGATCAGCTGGCCAAAAGTGAAACCATCGATGCGGAGCAAGCCCGCCGGATTCGTAATCAGGCTTATTTGCTGAAGCTTAAACAACAACCTTTATCCAGCCAGCAACTTAAAGACTGGTGGCATAAGCTGCCAGCGGTGGATAAATCCTTACCGCAGCTGGTTGAAGCGATTGCTGACAGTTATCAGCAGCAGGGTGAACCGGCTTTAGCCCGGGCGTTAATTGAAGAAACCTTGCAAAATGAATGGTCCAGCACACTGGCTGGCCGCTATGGCATGCTTGGGTTAACCGGGGAGGCCTTGATTTCTCAGCTGCAGCAGGCCGAACTATGGCTGAAACAGCATGCTAATGATCATTTATTACTGCTGACATTAGGACGTTTATGCCGGACCCGTGCGCTGTGGGGTAAGGCGCAAACCTATCTGGAAGCAAGTATTGCCGTTCATCCTACGGCAGTGGCGCATTCGGAACTGGCAGAATTGCTGGATTCTTTAGATAAAAATGATGCGGCAAGCAAACATTACCGTGCCAGTCTGGCGCTGGCCTTGCCTCAGGCCAGCCTGGGATAAACAGCTGCAAAACAAAACGGCTGCACATCTTGCAGCCGTTTTTTTTATGTCTTCAACCCTTATTTCTTAGTTGAAGGTTTGGGTGCTGCTGTCGTTTCCGACCATGTAATCCATGCAAATGGAGCTGATCCGCTGTTTCTTTCGTAAAAATCAGGTGCACGCGGAGCGCGCTTTGCAGGTACAACGGGCTTACTATCTTGCATTTTATTTAGCATTTTCGTTCCCCCCGAGTCATATGGTGCAGATGGTAATCCAAAAAAAAAGTATTGATTCAACTACTTAATTTAAAGGTGATTCAAAACAAATTACTACATTTTTACAACAATCATATTACAGAACTATTACATAAGTAATTCTGGCGTCATAACGGCGCGCAGTAAATAACTGATCTGCCCGTCCTTTACCCGCCTTTGCAGCCACCAGCAGGCACCACGACGGACCTGCCAGTCTTGCTCTTTACCGGTCATAATAATTCCCGCAGCGCGGCCCAGCTCATCCTGATGGCCGACCAGCACCAGCACCTTGCCCGCTTGCCTTGGCCAGTTACTGACTTCCAGATAGCGGCCAGCCAGAGCCCCCGGATTAAGCCGGGCATCAACAATTACCGGCCGGTTTAATGCTTTGGCCGTTTCCTGGCTGCGCAGCGCTTCACTGGCAATCACTACCGCATTATCAAAGCGCTTATTCAGCCAGGCGGCCATAGCCCGGGCCTGCTTGCGGCCTTTGGCGGTCAGAGGACGACGTAAATCATCCTCTCCCTCCATGGCTTCTGCATGACGCCATAAAATCAAATCCACAAGCAGCCTCAGTTACGTGGTTTAGCCGTCAGTTCAGTCAGCAGCGTCTGTTGCGAGGAGCGGGATTTGCCTCCGCGAGCCGTTTTACGACGATAACGTCCGTCAGACAGCATTTCCCATGCCTGAGTGTTATCCACCAGGCTTGGACGCAAACTCTCACGAATCACACGGCGTTTAATTTTTGCATTCAGAATAGGGAAGGCAATTTCAATACGACGGAATAAATTACGTCCCATCCAGTCAGCCGATGATAAATACACATCTTCTGCGCCATCGTTATAGAAATAAAACACCCGGTGATGCTCTAACAAGCGGCCAACAATAGAGCGCACCCGGATATTATCCGACACACCCGGAATACCCGGACGCAAGGCACACACCCCCCGCACGATCAGGTGAATGGTCACCCCGGCCTGAGAAGCCTGATACAGCTTATCGATCACAGAGGGTTCTAATAAAGCATTCATCTTGGCAATAATCACCGCCTTGCGGCCTGCCTTGGCATGCGCAATTTCTTTATCAATATATTTAAGAATATTGGGCTGCAAGGTAAACGGAGCCTGCCAGAGACGGTGGTGATCACCGGCCAGCCCAAGCCCGGTCAGCTGCATAAAGACATCGCTGACATCGCTGACAATTTCTTCATTAATGGTCATCAAACCAAAATCGGTATACATCTTGGTGGTGCGTGGATGGTAGTTACCCGTGCCCACATGGGTATAACGGCGTAATTTGCCCTCTTCACGGCGCACAATCAGCAGCATTTTGGCATGGGTCTTATAGCCATAAACGCCATACACCACATGCACCCCGGCCAGCTCCAGCTTAGCCGCCCAGTTGATATTGGCTTCTTCATCAAAGCGCGCCATCAGCTCCACAACCGCAGTCACTTCTTTACCACGGCCAGCCGCCTCGCACAGCGCTTCCATCAGGGCCGACTCTGTGCCGGTGCGATATACCGTCATCTTAATCGCCACTACCTGCGGATCACGCGCCGCCTGCTGCAGCAGATCCACTACAGGGGTGAAACTCTGGTAAGGATGGTGCAGCAAAATATCACCCTGACGAATCGCGGCAAACATATCCGGCTGCTTGCGCAGCTCGGCCGGAATACCCGGAATAAACGGTTCAAACTTCAGATCCGGGCGATCCACCTGATCGGGCACCTGCATCAGCCGCACCAGATTCACCGGGCCGTTTACGCGGTACAGATCCACATCCTGCAAACCAAACTGGTCGCGCAGGAAGTCTTGTAAATGTTTAGGGCAATTGTCTGCCACTTCCAGACGCACCGCATCGCCATAAGAGCGCTGCGATAACTCGCCTTCCAGTGCCGTACGCAAATCTTTCAGATCATCATCATCCACCGATAAATCTGAGTCGCGGGTGACACGGAACTGATAACAACCCAATACATGCATACCAGAAAATAATTCATCCACATGGGCATGCAAAATCGAGGATAAAAAGACAAAGCCGTGCTCAACACCTGAAATTTCAGTCGGCATTTTTACAAAGCGCGGCAAAATACGCGGCGCTTGCACAATGGCAATACCCGAACTGCGGCCAAAGGCATCATTGCCTTCCAGCTCGATAATAAAATTTAATGATTTATTTAATACACGCGGAAACGGATGCGAAGGATCAAGTCCGATTGGCGTCAGAATAGGCATCAGTTCGCGGAAAAAGAAATCACGCACCCATTCGCGCTGCTCATCGGTCCAGACACTGCGGCGGAAAAAGTGAATGCCTTCCTTGGCCATCGCCGGAAACATGCCTTCCAGCAGCAGGCGATACTGGCGGTCCACCAGATCATGGGCTTCACGGGTAACCAGCTCAAAGGCTTGCAGCGGAGTCATCCCCTCCGGCAGCAGCCGGGCTGGGTTATGGCGCATATTCTCTTTCAGCCACGCTACGCGCACTTCAAAGAATTCGTCCATATTGGATGAAACAATGCACAAAAACTTCAGACGTTCCAATAACGGATTGCTTGAGTCCTCCGCCTGGGCAAGTACCCGGCGATTAAACTCTAATAACCCCATTTCACGATTGAGCATTAATTGATTGTCAGCAGGTTTGTAACTCATCATTCTTCGCTTGTTTATGGGGTTGCAGATACAACACAGGCCGCATAAGCGGCCCGTGCAGAGGTTTATTGCGGCACAAAGCCCGCAGGCATTTCTGCGCCATCACCAAAGAAATAATTCTCCAGCTGCTGCTGCAAATACTGCCGTGCACGCGGATCAGCCAGACTCAGGCGGTTTTCGTTAATCAGCATGGTTTGATGTTTAACCCAGGCTTGCCATGCTTCTTTAGAAACATTGTCGAAAACTTTCTTACCCAAAGCACCAGGCAATGGCGGGAAATCCATTCCTTCCGCTTCACGACCCAGCTTTACACAGTTTACGGTGCGGCTCATCGGTATTACCTCAATAATATTACATTTATGAGTCTTTAAAATGACAAAAGCCCAACTACCGGCTTCGGCTCAATTTAAACATTAAATAAGAAATTCAATACGTCGCCATCTTTAACCACATATTCCTTACCTTCAGCACGCATTTTGCCTGCTTCTTTCGCGCCCTGTTCACCCTTGTATTGAATAAAATCATCAAAGGCAATGGTCTGGGCACGGATAAAGCCGCGTTCAAAATCGGTATGGATCACACCGGCAGCTTGCGGGCCGGTATCGCCTTTATGAATCGTCCAGGCGCGTACTTCCTTTACCCCTGCGGTAAAGTAGGTTTGCAAGCCCAGCAGATCGTAACCAACGCGAATCAGACGATTCAGGCCTGGCTCTTCCAAGCCCAGTTCGGCCAGGAATTCTTGCTTATCGGCATCATCAAGTTCAGCAATTTCAGCTTCAATGGCGGCACAAACAGCTACCACCGGTGCGCCTTCAGCATCGGCATGCGCCACCAGACGATCCAGCAGCGGATTGTTTTTAAAGCCGTCTTCAGCCACATTGGCCACGTACATGGCAGGCTTAATGGTCATCAGACACAGCGATTTAATCGCCAGCTTTTCATCTTCACTCAGGCCAGCCGAGCGTGCTGGCTTGCCATCATTCAGTAAAGGCAGCAGTTTTTCTAACACGGCCACCATTTGAATGGCTTCTTTATCACCGGCACGGGCTTTTTTGCTGTCGCGGGTAAACACTTTTTCGGCCGTTGCCAGATCGGCCAGAGCCAGTTCGATACCAATGGTTTCGATATCGGCAATCGGATCAACACGGCCATTCACGTGAATGACGTTATCGTCTTCAAAACAACGAACCACGTTAACAATGGCATCGGTTTCGCGGATATTGGCCAGGAACTTGTTACCCAGACCTTCACCTTTGGATGCGCCCGCTACCAGGCCGGCGATATCGACGAACTCTACAATCGCCGATTGAATTTTTTGTGGTTTTACAATTTCTGATAATTGCGCCAGACGCACATCCGGCACTTCAACGATGCCGATATTGGGCTCGATGGTGCAAAAAGGATAGTTTTCAGCCGCAATACCAGCCTTAGTCAGTGCATTAAACAGGGTCGATTTACCGACATTAGGCAGGCCAACGATGCCGCATTTGAGACTCATGTGTTCCTCTCGCCGCCGCTTGCGGCCAACATACTAAAAGCGGGATTTTACCCGATTGCAGGGCTTGCTGCTGCCACCATAGATCACAAATCATGCCGCCCGGTGCAATGAGCGGTGGTTACAAGGTTTCATTCGGCGTCCGCGCACCGTAAACTGCCCTTCTTTGCCCTCTGTATCGCCCTTTCCTATGAGTAAACGCCGTACTTCTCCCCTGCCCCATCGTGATGGCATTGCCCCGAGTTTTCTGCAGTTGCCTGCCGGGCAATGGCCCGATCTGCTGACTTTTTTAATTACCCGTTTTCCGCATATGCCGGCTGAAATTCTTCGCGGCCGGCTGGAGCGAGGTGAAATTGTCGATCATCAGGGGGAAATACTGGCCACAGACAGCCCTTTTCAGCCCAATGGCCGCATCTGGTATTACCGCGAAGTGCCTGAAGAAACCCCGGTGCCCTTTACCGAGCATATTCTTTACCAGGATGAGCGTTTACTGGTGGCGGATAAACCGCATTTTCTGGCGTGTATTCCGGCCGGGCGCTATTTACAGGAAACCCTGCTGACCCGGCTGCGTAAATCACAGGGGCTGGCCGATATTGCGCCGATTCACCGCTTAGATCGTGAAACGGCCGGAATTATGCTGTTTTCGCTCGAGCCGGCTTGCCGCGCTGGCTACCATGCGCTGTTTTCAGAACGCAATGTGGCCAAAGAATATGAAGCCATTGCCCCTTACCGGGCGGACCTGGAACTGCCGCGGGTTCATCGCAGCTTTATGCAAGAGCAACAGGGCATGTTTACCATGGAAGAAGCCCCGGGCGAGCCAAACAGCGAAACCTATATCGAGATTATTGAAATACGCGGCAACTGGGCGCGTTATCGCTTAAAACCGCATACCGGTAAAAAGCATCAGCTGCGCACGCATTTAAGCGCACTGGGGATTCCTATTGTGAATGATCCCTGGTATCCGGAATTACTGCCGGAAAAAGGCGACGACTTTAGTAAACCTTTACAACTGCTGGCCCGGGCCATCGAGTTTATTGATCCCTTTACCGGAGAAGCCCGGCGCTTTGAAAGCCCGCGGCAACTGAGCTGGCCAGAAGCCGTTTAGCCAAAGGAGAGGCTGTGTACGAATCTAAACATCATCCCCTGCTGCCATGGCCGCAATTTAAAACCCGCCTGTTGCTGCACTTTGCCGGAGCGCTGGCCTTAATCCTGGCCTCCCTGCTGGCAGGAGCCGCCGGCCATGTCTTATTTGAGCAGCACAGCTGGCATGACGGCTTTTTAAACGGGGCCATGATGCTGGGCGGGATGGGGCCGTTAACGCCACCGGCCAGCAATGGCGGCAAGCTGTTTGTCGGCTTATATGCCCTCTATGCCGGTTTAGTCTTTGTGGCCGCGATCGGCATTCTGCTGGCCCCCGTGGCTCATCGCGTCATGCATCAGTTTCACCGCAAACCTTAGACGAAAAAAAGCCCTGCTAAATGCAGGGCTCGGCTGACTTCAAAGCTTACTTTTTAACAGGTCGTTTCCAGCCATTAATCGTCACTTGCTTGGCCCGCGCCACGGTTAAATCACCGGCAGGTGCATTTTTATAAATCACCGAACCCGCCCCGGTGGTGGCACCTGTACCAATGGTCACCGGCGCAACCAGCACATTATTCGAACCAATCCGGACATCGTCTTCAATAACGGTGCGGAATTTATTAATCCCATCGTAATTTGCCGTAATGGTGCCGGCGCCCACATTGACCTTGCTGCCCATGGTGGTGTCGCCAATATAGCTGAGGTGATTCACCTTGGAGCCCTGGCCAATAGTGGATTTTTTGACTTCCACAAAATTGCCGATATGCACATCATCCGACAAAGCCGCGCCCGGGCGCAGACGGGCGTAAGGGCCAATCAGATTGCCCTGACCCACCACGGCGTCTTCCAGATGGCAAAACGGATGCAGTACGGTGTTGTCTGCAATGGTGACATTTTTTAAGACGCAATTGGCACCAATTTTAACGTTATTGCCCAGAACCACCTGGCCCTCAAAAATGCAGTTCACATCAATGACCACATCCATACCATGCTGCAAGGTACCGCGGATATCCAGCCGGGCAGGATCAGCCAGACTCACGCCAGCCAGCAATAAGCCATGAGCAAGACCGGCCTGATGAATGCGTTCCAGCTGGGCCAGTTGCACCTTATTATTAATTCCTTCCGCTTCCCAGTGATCTTTAGGATGCACGGTGGCAATTTCCACTCCATCACGCACCGCCAGCGCAATCAGATCGGTGGCATAAAACTCACCCTGAGCATTATCATTTTTCAGCTCGCCCAACCAGCCGGCCAGCCGGGCCGTGGGTAACGCCAAAATACCGGTATTCATTTCAGTAATTGTGGCCTGTGCCGGCGTTGCATCTTTTTGCTCAACAATGCAGATTACCTGGCCGGTGGCACCGCGGATAATCCGGCCATAGCCGGTGGCATCGTTCAGAATATCGGTCAGAATACCCAGCTTACCGTCCGCGCTGGCGGCCAGCAGGGCCGTCAGGGTGGATAAACGTGTCAGCGGTACATCGCCATACAACATCAGGGTGGTTTCACCCTGCAAATGCGGCAGGGCCTGGGCCAGCGCATGACCGGTGCCCAGTTGCTCGGCCTGATAAGCCCAGGCCAGATCAGGATTATGACTCAGCTCTTGCTGAACCTGCTCACCACCATGGCCATAGACCACCACCAGCTTGCCGGGTTTCAGCTGCCGCGCGGTATCCAGCACATGACCTACCAGCGGCTTACCTGCCAGCCGGTGCAAAACTTTAGGCATCGTGGAGTACATCCGCTTGCCCTGACCCGCAGCGAGAACAACAACATCAAGCAAAGCACTCATGTGACAACATCCGGTAAGCTAAAAGACAATATTTTAACCCCTTTTATGTAACAAACAGGGGTCAAAAACTACAGCGAACACCGTAGTCGCAAAGAATAACCACAGCAAGCCAGCCCGCCATGGCAAAAACCATGCTTCTGCGGCATCCGCCACAGGCAAAAAGGCCGTATTTCAGCCCATCTGCCCTTAATCTGCTAAATAACGCTTTTCCAGGTGAGCACGGAAATGCGCCGGGTTCAGTGATTCACCCGTGGCCCGGCGCACCAGTTCACCTGTTTCCCACTGGCTGGCCTGACTCCAGATATTCTGCTTAAACCAGCCAAATACCGGCTCCAGATCCCCTGCTGCAATGCGCTCATCCAGATCAGGATGCAGCTTGCGTATCGTGGCAAAATATTGCGCCGCGTACATGGCCCCCAGCGTGTAGCTTGGGAAATAACCAAAGCTGCCATCGGTCCAGTGGATATCTTGCAGGCAGCCCTGCTGGAAATTTCCGCGGCTGTCCACGCCCAGGTAAGCTTGCATTTTTTCATCCCACAGAGCCGGGATATCATCGGCCTCAATTTCCCCGTTGATTAAGGCGCGCTCGATTTCATAGCGCAAAATCACATGGGCGGGATAAGTCAGCTCATCCGCATCCACCCGGATAAAGTCAGGCCGCACCCGGGTATACATCCGGGCCAGATTGGCCGGATCAAATGCCGGCTGATCGCCGAAGTATTTTTTAACCAGCGGGCTGATTAATGCTAAAAACGCCGGATTGCGACCCAGCTGCATTTCAAATGACAGGCTTTGGCTTTCATGAATCCCCATTGAGCGGGCTTGCCCTACCGGCAGATGCACCCGCTCACGCGGCAGATTTTGCTCATAACGGGCATGGCCGGTTTCATGCACAATGCCCATCATGCTTTGCATAAAATCGGCTTCGGTATAGCGGGTGGTAATGCGGACATCTTCTGCCACGCCACCGCAAAACGGATGCAGGGAGATATCCAGCCGGCCGGCTTCAAAATCAAAGCCCAGCAAGGTCATGATTTCCAGCCCCAGCGCACGCTGCTTCTCAATAGCAAACGGGCCTTCGGCTGCGATCACCGGCTGGCTGGCTTGTCGCTCCATCGCTTCGCGAATCAGCCCGGGCAACCAGCTTTTTACATCGGCAAAAATACGATCGATCTCGCTGGAGCGCATGCCAGGCTCATATTTATTCATCAGCGCATCATAAGGCGATAAACCTGTTTTACCGGCCAGCAGTTGAGCCTCTTGCCGGGATAAACGCACCACTTCACGGAAGTTTTCTAAAAAACCCGGCCAGTCATTGGCCTTACGCTGGGTTCGCCAGGCATGGGAGCAGTGTGATCCGGCCAGCGTTTTTTGCTCTACTAAGCTTGCAGGCAGCAGATTTGCGCCTTCCCACTGACGTTTGATTTCCCGCAGGCTGGCTTGCTGCTCAGGATTCAGATCCTCAGCCCCCGCAGACTCAATCGCGGCCGCTAATTCAGGGCTGGTCAAAGTATGGTGAATCAGCACATCCAGCTCCGCCATGGCGGCTCCGCGGGCATCATTACCTTTACCCGGCATCATGGCCGCCTGATCCCATCCGGCGAGAGCGCCAAGATGCTGATAACGATAAATACGGGTAAATGCAGCCAGCACGGTCTGATAAGCGATTGGGGCCATTACAGGACTCTTTATAAGTGAAGTCCCTATCATGCCAGCCCGGATCCACAGTGCAAGTGCGTTGATCCCTGATTAAGGCCACAGCTAATACAGCAGCCAGGGCACGCGCCAGCTAATCTGTATAAAACCGGAGAGCTGATACCGATGCTGAATATAAAAATAATCTGGCGAATTATGCTGCCTGCCGCATTGTTGGCCACGATCACCACCGCAATCATTCTGCTGGCTCTGCATGCGGTTTCCTCTATCAGCGGCCTTGCCTCCCAGGCGCTGGATGAAAATGCCCGCCAGGTTTTTCTGGCCAATGAAGCCGCCTTTCATATCAATAGCACCACCCGGGATGACAGAAATCAGATTCATGCGTGGAGCACCGCCATGGAAGCTGAGGCCGAAAAACAATTCCAGACCGATTTAGATGCCGGGCGGCAAGCCCTGGAAAAGCTCTATGCCCTGGAAACGATCCCCGCCCGGATCGCCCTGATTGACCACACGCGCAGCAAGCTGCTGCAATTTGAAAAGCTTGATCAGGCCGCCTTTAAACTCACCCGCGCCGGACAACCCACCGAAGCCTATGCCCTGATCAATGGAGAAGCCTATACCGCCTATAAGGATGCGATGGCCTCACTCAGCCAGCTGGTTAAAGCAGAAGAAAACGATATCGCCATTGCCCGCCGGCAAATCGATGAACGAGGCCATAACCTGTTCTGGATGGTTGTGATTACAGCCATCGCCGGCTGTTTGGCCAGTATGTTTGCCGTATGGCTGATTACCCGGCAAATTCTGCAACAGCTGGGAGGTGAGCCCGCCTATGCCACCGAAATTGCCCGCAAGGTGGCAGGCGGAGATTTAAATGTCCATGTAAAGGTCCGGCCCGGGGATCAGAGCAGTCTGCTGTATGCCATGAGCCAGATGATCAGCAAACTGACCGGCATTGTGACGGACTTGAGGGCTGCAGCCACCATTACCACCCTGTCTGCAGCCGAAGTATCCAGCGCGGCACAGTCAATCTGTCAGAACACCACAGAAAACGCGACCCATATTGAGACCAGCAGCGCGTCCATTGATACGCTGACCAGCTATATTGCCAGCAACACCCAACAAGCCCATCTGACCGATAGCATCGCCCGCCAGGCATCGCTGGATGCGCATATGGGGAGTGATTCCGTCCAGAAAACCCTGATTGCGATGCGAAAAATCGCCAAAGAAATTAAAATTATCGACGATATTGCCTACCAGACTAATCTGCTGGCCTTAAATGCCGCCATCGAGGCCGCCAGAGCCGGTATCAATGGCAAAAGCTTTGCCGTTGTGGCCGTGGAAGTCCGCCGGCTGGCAGAGCGCAGCCAGACCGCAGCACAAGCCATCGGTGAATTAGCACAGAGTAGTGTGGTACTGGCCGAATCGGCCGGTGAGCAGCTCAATACCATTGAACCGGCAATCAAACAGACCGCTGATTTAGTACAAAGTATTGCCACCAGCAGTCATGAGCAAAGCAACAGTCTGATACAAATCAACCATAATATCGGCCAGTTATCCGGGCTGATTCAAATCAATGCAGCCGCATCAGAACAGCTGTCTGCTACCGCAGAGCAACTGCGAGGACAGGCTCTGCAAGTACAAAACCAGCTGGCCTTTTTTAAAATTCAAACTTAACCGCCGGGTCCAAAAAAAAGGCAGCCGAAGCTGCCTTTTTTTATTACCAATAAAGCTTAGTGACCACGCTTTCTGAGCTTGTCCACCACAGCGAGTTTCGCTACGGCTTCCACCAGCTCGGCCTGAGCCATCGCAAAGTCCATGGATGAGCTGTGGTTCTTTAATGCTTCTTCGGCGCGGCGTTTGGCGTCAAGCGCCTTAGCTTCGTCAATGTCCTTACCACGGATAGCCGTATCGGCCAGCACGGTAACAACATGAGGCTGCACTTCTAACATGCCGCCTGAAACATAAAGAATCACTTCTTCATCACTATTGGCAACTTTGATGCGCACCGCTCCGGGCCTCACGCGAGTGAGTAGTGGGGCATGGCGCGGCAGAATACCAATCTCACCTTTTTCGGCAGGAGCCGAGATAAACTCAGCGACGCCAGAGTAGATCAGTTGCTCTGCGCTTACCACGTCCACATGCATTGTCATTGCCATGGCACTTATCCTTATTGCATGGTCTTGGCTTTTTCAACCGCTTCTTCGATGCTGCCTACCATGTAGAAGGCTTGCTCTGGAAGATGGTCGTAATCGCCATTAAGAATGCCCTTGAAGCCCTTGAGGGTTTCTTTCAGTGGCACGTATTTACCAGGAGAACCTGTAAATACTTCGGCCACATGGAAAGGCTGTGACAAGAAACGTTGGATCTTACGTGCGCGGGATACCGACAATTTGTCTTCAGGAGACAATTCATCCATACCCAGAATCGCAATAATATCCTGCAGTTCTTTGTACTTTTGCAGAGTTTGCTGCACACCACGAGCAACGGAGTAATGCTCTTCACCCACCACTTGCGGATCAAGCTGACGCGATGTTGAATCGAGCGGATCAACTGCAGGGTAAATACCCAGCGAGGCGATATCGCGCGAAAGAACAACGGTTGCATCCAAGTGAGCAAAGGTCGTTGCTGGCGACGGATCGGTCAAGTCATCGGCAGGCACGTAAACGGCCTGAATCGAAGTGATCGAACCCGTCTTGGTTGAAGTAATACGCTCTTGCAGGGCACCCATTTCTTCAGCCAGAGTAGGTTGATAACCCACGGCAGAAGGCATACGGCCTAACAGAGCAGATACTTCAGTACCAGCCAGTGTGTAGCGGTAGATATTATCTACGAAGAACAGAATGTCACGGCCTTCATCACGGAAGTGTTCGGCCATAGTCAGACCCGTCAGCGCTACGCGCAAACGGTTGCCTGGTGGCTCGTTCATCTGACCGTAAACCATCGCCACTTTATCAAGAACATTAGAGTCCTTCATTTCGTGGTAGAAGTCATTCCCTTCACGGGTACGCTCACCTACACCGGCAAACACGGACAAGCCGCTGTGTGCCTTAGCGATGTTATTGATCAGTTCCATCATGTTCACGGTCTTACCCACACCCGCGCCACCGAACAGACCCACCTTACCGCCCTTAGCAAACGGACACATCAGGTCAATAACCTTGATCCCCGTTTCGAGCAGGTCGATAGATTGGCTCAGTTCATCAAACTTAGGCGCAAGTTGGTGGATCGAGCGTTTGTTTTCGCTCTTCACTTCACCAGCGTCATCGATTGGGTTACCGAGCACATCCATAATACGGCCCAATGTTGCGTTACCCACTGGTACCGTAATCGGTGCACCAGTAACGTTAACCAACATGCCACGCTTCAGGCCGTCTGTAGTACCCATTGCAATCGCGCGCACTACGCCATCGCCCAGCTGTTGCTGTACTTCCAGCGTCAGGTCGATTGCATCGAGCTTGATCGCGTCATACACCTTGGGCAGGCTGTCATGTGGAAATTCCACATCGACGACCGGGCCAATGATTTGTACGATTTTACCTTGGCTCATCGTTATTCCTAAATCCCAGTTAATCCGTTGTGCGTCAGGGCCATTACACCGCTGCCGCGCCAGAGACGATTTCGGAGAGTTCCTTCGTAATCGCTGCTTGACGGGTTTTGTTGTAAAGGAGCTGGAGATCGCCGATCACATTGTCTGCGTTATCAGTCGCCGCTTTCATCGCTACCATACGGGCCGCTTGCTCTGACGAAATGTTTTCCGCTACGGCCTGGTAAACCAGTGCCTCAATGTAACGGCCCATCAATTCGTCGATCACAGTCTTCGCATCAGGCTCAAACAGGTATTCCCAGTTGTAGCCTTTCTTTGGTTTGTCCGCTGACTCACCAAAAGCGGTGTCTGTCAGTGGCAGCAGCTGTTCAATTACCGGCTCTTGCTTCATGGTATTCACGAAGCGGGTGTAAACGAGGTGAACTTCGTCTACTTCACCAGCAACATAAGCATCGATCATTACTTTGATCGGGCCGATCAGCTGTTCCAGATGCGGGGTATCGCCTAAACCGTGGGCAGAGGATAAAACCTTTGCGCCGTAACGGTTCATAAAACCAATACCCTTATTACCGATCGCGGTTACCGCGGTTTCTACGCCGTCCTGATGCCATTCCTTCATACGGTTCACGGCCAGACGCAGGGAGTTGGTGTTTAAACCACCACACAGCCCCTTGTCTGAAGTAATCGTAATCAGGCCCGCACGCTTAACAACGTCGCGCTTTTGCAAATAAGGATGCGTGTAATCGACAAAGGCAGCGCTCAGGTGAGCAGCCACATTACGGATTTTTTCACCGTAAGGACGTGCTGCTCGCATACGTTCCTGAGCCTTGCGCATCTTCGACGTCGCAACCATTTCCATAGCACGGGTGATCTTTTGCGTGTTTTTTACGCTTTTGATCTTGGTCCGAATTTCTTTACCGCTTGCCATGATTTGATCCTTGTCTCAACGTATCAAATCAATACGCAGCGCTGGCCTTGAAGCCTTCCACTGCTTTCATGATTACTTTTTCGTCATCGCTGGCAAGGTCACCCTTGTCTTCGATACGAGCCAGTACATCAGCATGGTTAGCCTTGAGGTCTACCAGGAATGCAGCTTCGAACGCCAATGCCTTTTCAACCTTGATGTCATCAAACACACCCTTGTTGATCAGCAACAGCGTAATAGCCAGTTCAGAAACGTTCAGCGGGCTGTATTGGCCCTGCTTCATCAGTTCTGTAACCATCTTGCCACGCTCAAGTTGCTTACGTGTCGCTTCGTCCAGATCAGAAGCAAACTGCGCAAACGCAGCCAGTTCACGATACTGAGCCAGAGCCAGACGTACACCACCACCGAGCTTCTTGATAACCTTGGTCTGCGCTGCACCACCCACGCGGGATACCGAAATACCAGCATTCATCGCCGGGCGAATACCCGCGTTGAACAAGTCA